>NZ_JBIPKH010000039.1:0-11764 GCF_044068625.1 Desulfurivibrio modestus | reverse complement strand
GAAAAACCTTTTAAAAAAAGTAGAGGTGATCATTGATGAACGCGCGTCGGAAAAAGAAGTTTATTCCTGTCGGCCTGCTGCTCGCCGGCGTCCTGTTGCTCAGCAGTCCGTTCCAGGCTGGCGCCTTCCCCCAACACGGCAACGGCGGCCAGGGCGGAGCGGCGATGACCGGCGGTGCCGCCCAGTCGGCGGTTACCGGCAAGTTGGTGGAAACCATGAACAGCGGTGGCTACACCTACGCACTGGTGGAAAACGGCAGCGAAAAGACCTGGGTAGCGGTTCCCGAGACCAAAATCGCCGTCGGCAGCCAGGTCTCCTTCCGGCCGGGCATGGTGATAAGCGGTTTCACCAGTTCATCGCTGAATCGAACTTTCGACCGAATCATTTTCTCAACGGGGTTGGTCGGCAACTGAAATAACGGCAACCATCCCAACACACCAGGGGGTCCCGCTACCGCAACCCTTGACCTTGCCTGCCGGATGTGAGTTCCTGGCCGGGCACTGCCCCAAGCCGTTCGCGGTTGGGGCAGTGCCCGCTCTTCTGCCGGTCACCGGCCCAAAATGCCAAGCATTTTTCCGCAACCTGGCCGCTTTGTGGGTGGTTTTTCATTGACATGCCGGTGGGCAGCCATCATTCTCGAGAGAGGGTAACGCTTTAAGATGGGCAGGTTGCACGGGGTTGTCGCCGATCCCCCCCCCTTTTTTTTGCCAGGGTCGATAAAAGCAGCACCCTGTGCGGCCGGGCAAGGTCGCACATTCTAGCGGGTGCGAAGCCCGCCCCGGAAGGCTGGCCGGCCACCGGGTAGCGAGTCCTTGGACCGAAGGGAGTAATCCCCGAGATTAAGCGTAGGACAGCAAGACAGCAGGCCGTAAGCCGCAAGGTTGAAGGGATTGAGCCCCGAAATGCTTTTGTCGTGAGGGACGACGTGCTAGGAATCACGGAAGTCACCATGGGCATCGGCGCAACTGGCAAGTCGATGCACGCCTCACCGGGGTCTGAGACCATGGCATGCTGGACATTGGGAATGTGTGGCAACCCGGGAGGCCCTGTATCTTCTTGCAAGGATGCGAGTATGCCGGACGACCGATAAGAAAGGAAGAAGGGCAGACGAGATGCAGGGAGTCGGATGGCGTCATACTACTGTCGAGGGCGGGTAATGCCGCCGGAGGGAAGGACGCCACATAAGGGACCGCGCTGTGAGGAAACATCGGCTATGCTCAGCAATGGCGAAACGGTGGAAACGAAATTACAGCGCATAGCGGAAAAGGCCCGCCAGGATCCACGGTGTAAGTTCACCAGCCTGTTTCATCTGATGGACGTGGATCTGCTGCGGGGGTGCTTTGCCAGGCTGCGAAGAGACGCGGCGGCAGGCATTGATCAGGTAACCAAAGAAGAGTACCAGGCGAACCTGGAGGAGAACCTTCGCATCCTGGTGGATAAAATTCACCGGATGGCGTATCGTCCTCTCCCGGTCCGGCGGGTGTACATCCCCAAACTCGGAAGCAACAAACAAAGGCCACTGGGTATTCCCGCCATAGAGGATAAGTTGGTCCAGGCAGGATTGGCACGGCTCCTGACGGCGATATATGAGCAGGACTTTATCGCCGACTCCTACGGGTTCCGGCCCGGACGGAGTTGTCACGATGCTTTACGATCCTTAAGCCATGAAGTTGAGCGGAAACCGGTCAACCACATTGTGGGGGTAGACATTAAGGGGTTCTTCGATAATGTCGAGCACAAGTGGCTGATGCAGTTTCTCGCCCACCGGGTGGCGGACAAACGTGTTCTGCGATATACGGAGCGCTTCCTCAAGGCGGGAATCATGGAAGATGGGGCCTTACTTGACCAAGGCGACGAAGGAACACCGCAAGGCGGGATAATATCGCCGATCCTGGCCAACATCTATCTTCACTATACTCTCGACTTGTGGTTTGAACGGAAGTTCCGCAAGAGCTGTTGGGGCAATGCCCGGCTAATCCGCTACGCAGACGACTGGGTCACCTGCTTCCAAAGAGGGGACGAAGCTGTCAGATTCCGCTGCGAGGTGGAGGAGCGGCTGGCTCAATTCGGCCTTGAGGTGTCGCCGGAAAAGACCAAAGTGCTGGAGTTCGGTCCAATGGCTGAAGCGAGGGCCAAGAGATGCGGCGGGAAACCGCACACCTTCGATTTCCTTGGATTCACGCATTATTGCAGCCGAGCCAGGGGAAGCAGGCGCTTCCGCATGAAGCGCATTACCTCCCGGAAGAAATTTACCGCCAAGCTTCGAGCGTTCAAGGAATGGCTAAAAGCAAGCCGGACCTTGCCTGCTCGGGAACTCATGGCAAAAGTGGTCAGCAAAATACAAGGCCACTTTGCCTACTACGGGGTAACGGACAACTCACCGGGTCTGCTGCGCTTCTCTATAGCAGTAAGGAGACTGCTCTTCAAATGGCTGAATAGAAGGGGAAAGCGAGACTGCATGAAATGGGATAAATTCAGGTCGTTTCTCGGGAAGTTCCCCCTGCCGAAGCCGATAATCAGGGTGCACCTGCTCACCTAACCGTGAAGCGACTTTATGAGGAGCCGTGTGCGTAAATAGCGCAAGCACGGTTCTGTGAGGGGCCGAGGCCAACGCTTGCCAGCCCACAACCGGAGACCAATGCAGCACGTAGTAGCCGCGTGCGGCGAGGCGTTTAAAGAGGCATTGCCCGGTTGGAAAATGGAAGTGGAGAAGTCGGTCTACTCGACAACTCCTATCACCTCACCTTTAAGGAGAGGTTATGCATATACTGTTGGAGAGTCAGGGGCGGGCGGATCCCTTGGCCGAAGTGTTGCGGAAGCTGGAGGAGGATCCGGCGGTGGCTGGAATTATGCTGCTGGGTTGTTCCGACAACGACAACGCGCCGGGTACGTTGCGCACTGCCCTGACGGCCACCGGCAAGCCGTTGTTCGGTGGCCTTTTCCCCCAGATTATGCATGGCCGGCAGCGGTTGTCGCGGGGGACGGTGGCGGTGGGGCTGCCGATGGCGCCCCGGGTGGCGCTGATTGACCAACTGTCCCGCCCGCAACGCGACCTTGACGCGGCCCTGATCTCCGCCTTTCCCGAACCGGCCGCCGGCGGCACCCTTTTTGTTTTTGTCGATGCGATCTCCTGCGGCGCCGGCGCCCTGGTGGAGGCCCTCTACAATCACTTCGGCCTGGAAAACAATTATCTGGGGGGCGGTTGCGGCACCCTCTCCTTTACGCCGCTGCCCTGTGTGCTTGACCGGAGCGGTTTGCACCGGGACAGCGCGGTGTTGGCGATGCTCGACCTGCCGAGCAGCATTGGGGTGGCCCACGGCTGGCAGCCGATCTCCGAGCCTTTGAAGGTTACCGGAGCGGAGGGCAATGTGATCCACAGTCTCGACTGGCGGCCGGCCTGGCCGGTATACCGGGAGCTGGTTCGTCTCCATGCCAAACACGACTTCTCGGCGGAGAATTTTTTTCAGACCGCCAAATCCTACCCCTTTGGCATCACCCGCCTGGGTGGCGAGATCGTGGTCCGCGATCCGGTAAAGGTTATGGGTGAGAGCCTGGTCTGCGTCGGCGAGATCCCATCGCGGGCCTTTGTGCGGATTCTGCACGGCGATCGGAGCACCCTGCTGGCGGCCGCTTCCCAGGCCCGGCAGACCAGCGATTACGCGTACGATGGTGGCGGCAAGGACCCCACCATCCGCCTGGCTATGGACTGCATCTCGCGGGCGCTTTTCCTGGAAGCCGACTTCTGGCGGGAGATGGCGGCCATCGACGATGGCCTGCTGCCCTTTGTCGGGGCATTGACCATCGGCGAAATTGCCAATTACGGTCAGGACTATCTCGAATTTTACAACAAGACCGCTGTGGTGGGGGTTTTGTGATTCAGGAAAAGTTTTATCAGCTGGAGGTGCTGCACGAGATCGCGATGGCCATCGGCACCAGCCTGGAGATGGCGGCGATGCTCAACGATTGCCTGCCGTTGTTTCTGCGCCGGCTGAGTTGCGCCACCGCCGCGGTGGTCGAGGAGCAGGATGGCCGGCTGGTCCCGGTCCGCGTACTGCCGCGCGGCAAGAAGCTGGCCGCCCTGTTGCCAGCCCTGGCCGTGGCGCTGGCCGATGACACCCGTCCCGTTGTTCCCCCCTTTGCCGTTCAGGATGGCCGTTATTACTACTTCTGGCGGTTACCCAGGTTTGGGGCGCTGGTGCTGGGACGGGGCCGCCATTTCGACCAGGCGATGATCGAGGAGATCGCCGCGCTGGCCGACAAGCTGGCGGTGGCGCTACGCTCCTGCCGGCAGCACGCCGAACTGGAAGCCTCCCTGGGTTCCAACGCCGAATTGATCCGGGAAATTTCCTGGCAGGCCAACCACGATCCCTTGACCGATCTGCCCAACCGGCGGCTGTTTGCCAGGCGGTTGAGCGAACTACGCCGCTCCGCCGCCCGTGGCGGGGTCTCCCACGTCCTGATCTACCTCGATCTCGACCAGTTCAAGGTGGTCAACGACACCTGCGGGCACGCGGCCGGGGATCAACTGCTGCGGCAACTGGCCGTCCGGCTGCGGGACCAGGTGGGCCCGACCGATACCCTGGCCCGGCTTGGCGGCGACGAGTTCGGGATTCTGCTGGAGGGGTATTCGTCCCGGGAGGCGATCGGCTTTGCGGAAAAAATCATCGCCAGTATCAGGAGTTTGCGCTTTCCCTGGCAGGACAAGATCTTCATGATCGGGGCCAGCGCCGGCATCGCGATCATTGGTCCCGACAGCGAGGAGGAGGAGCTGCTGGCGGCCGCCGATGCCGCCTGCCATCTCGCCAAGGAGCGGGGCCGCAACCGGGTCCAATTGTATACCCGCGAAAACAGCGCCCTGGCCACCCGGCGGGGCGAGATGTACTGGGCCTCCCGCCTGACCTCGGTGATCGAGCAGGATGGCCTGGTGCTTTACGGCCAGTGGATCGTGCCGATCCGGCACCCTAACCGGCCCCACATCGAGATTTTGCTGCGGATGAAGGAGGCCGGCGGCGAACTGCTGGCGCCGGCCGCTTTTATCCCCGCCGCCGAGCGCTATGGCCTGATCACTGAACTGGATATCTGGGTGGTCCGGCGGGTGCTGGCCCTCCGCCGTCTGTTGCCGCCCCGGGCTGCTGCGCAGACTTGGGCGGTTAACATTTCGGGGGCGTCGATCAACGACAATCAGTTTCTGCGCTTCCTGGAGCGGGAGATCGACCGCAGCGGACTGCCGGCCGGGTCGATCTGCTTTGAAATCACCGAAACGGCGGCGATCTCGAATGTTCCCCGCGCCTGTGAATTTATCGGCACGATGAGGGCCGCCGGTTGCCTCTTTGCCCTGGACGACTTCGGCAGTGGTCTGGCCTCCTTTGCCTATCTCCAGCAGTTACCCGTTGATTTTCTGAAGATCGACGGCAGTTTCGTCCGTAATTTGGCCGCCAGCGCCCTGGATCGGTCCATTGTCGAGGCGGTGGTCCGGATCGGGCATACCCTGGGGATCACGACCATCGCCGAGTGGGTCGAGGAGGAGGAGGCGCTGGTCCGTCTGGTTGCCCTTGGGGTGGACTACGCCCAGGGCTATTTTCTCCACCGCCCCCAGCCGCTGGAGGAGTTGCTGGCTGACGGGCCGGAAGAGTAAGGGCAGTGGTGCCGACGACGAGGAAGCAATCGTCGGTCGCCTGTTGCCGGCTACCCGGGTTCGATCAGCTTCTGCATCAGTCCGTCGATCAGCAGTTGAGCGGTGGCATCGTTGGTCGCCAGCGGTACGTTGGCGAATTCGCAGATCCGGATCAGGGCGTTGACGTCGGCATGGTGGGGCGCGGCCCACAGCGGATCCCGGTAGAAGAAGACCGCCTCGACCATCCCCCGCGAAACCAGCGCGCCGATCTCCTGATCGCCGCCATGCGGGCCGGAGAGCGCCCGGCGGGCCACCGGGAGATCAAGCTCCTGTTCGATGCGCAGGCCGGTGGACGCGGTGGCGATCAGGTTGCAGCGGCGGAAGAACTCTTCGTTGTTGCCGATCAGTTGCAGCAGTTCCTTCTTGCGGGCGTCATGGGCAATAACCGCGCAGTAGCCGCTGTGAAACTCCCCCGACAGGCGGCGAATTGCCACCCGCGAGAGCGAGGCGTAAAAGGCGGAGAAGCCTTCCGGCCGCTCCCTGCCCCAGCGCTGAATCTCCTGGCGCTTGACGATGTAAACCAGCACCTCGTCCACGGCCCTGACATCGGCGCCGGCGGGGATCTCCCCCAGGAAACCGATCTCCCCCAACCAGGTAGGGCCGGTGAGCAGGATGCGCTCTTGCCGCAGGATCACCTCCATCGTGCCCCTGACCAGCAAGATGATCCGGTCCGACGGTTCGCCGCAGCGAATCAGCTCCGTATGGGGGGCGAATATCCGCCTTTCCGCCGCCAGCTCCTGCATCCATCGCTCCATGACCGCCTGTTCAATCATTTAGCACCTCGTCCACCCGTTGGTAACTGCCTCTCAATAGTTGCACAAAAACTTTGACAGGTTGTATCGCCGGCGTCAAGAAACGATTGGACAATGATCATGAAATAATGGCGAAAAATCTTGCGGCCACCTGGCGCAAACCTTTATACCATAACCGAAACGGTTGTCGTCCCAGACAAGGTAAGCGTTTTTTGGGCTTCAGAGATTCCAGCTTTTTGTCTGTCGGTATGACCGATTTGTCCAGTAGGGGATTTTCGTGGCGCACGGCATGGAGTACATTGGCGCTGGCTGGGGATGGGTCGACTTGAAACGCCATGAGCCGGATAATGTGAATTGTTATAGTTAGTTGCAAGGTTGAATCGCAAATATTGAGGCTTGGTGGGATGGTGGATAGCGGGATAAAGGCCGACGATGGCGACGCGCTCCAGCCGCAAAAGCGGTTGGATGAGATTTTCGCCAAGATGAAAATCAAGGGCCTGCCGGCCATGTCCGGTCATGTCCGGGAGCTGATCTCCCTTACCCAGAGCAGCCGCAGCGCCGCCTACGAACTGGCCCAGGTCATTCTCAAGGATTACTCCCTGACCAACAAGGTTTTGCAGGTGGTCAACTCCGCCTACTACTCCCTGGGGCGGCCGGTCAACTCCATCTCCAAAGCGGTGACCATCCTCGGCTTCGACGCGGTTCGTGATCTGGCCATGGCCATCGCCCTTTTCGAAAATTTTGTTAAGAGCGGCGCCGACAAGGAGAGCATCAGCAGGATCATGACCTGCTCCTTTCTCAGCGCCATGCAGGCCCGTGATCTGGCGGTGGAGAAAAATCTGGAGGTCGCCCCCGAGGAGGCCTTTATCTGCGCCCTGCTCCACAATCTGGGCAAGATCATTGTCTGTATCTATCTTCCCGAGAGCTATTCCCGGATCGAAAAAATGGTGGCCAGGGGGGTTGGCGAAGCCGCCGCCGTCCGCGAGGCCCTGGATGGCCTGGACTACCAGAAGATCGGGATGGAGGTGGCAGCTTTTTGGAACCTCTCCAAAAATGTTATCGCGGCCATGGACCCCCGGCCCCGGAAACCCCTGAATAATCGCGACCGCAAGGGATATCTCTGCAACCTGGCCTCTTTTGCCAACCAGTTGACGGAAAATGTTTGTGGCGGAAGGTCGCTGGAGCCGCTGCTGGGCCGTTACGGTCAGATCCTCTATCTGGGGCGGGAGGATCTGACCGCCCCGCTGGAGCGCAGTATTGCCGCCTCGGAGGATATGTCCGATTCCCTGCGGTACGGGTTGGCCAAGCTCAAGATCGGCCAGCGCCTGCATGAGGCGGAGGAGGCCCTGAAATACCCTGGTGGGGCCAGGAAGGCCAGGTTTGACCTGCTGGCGGCCGATGGTGTGGTGGCGTCCGCCGCCCCGGAACAGGAGTTGGTCGCGGCGCCGGAGCTGGAGCTGGAAGCGGTGGAGTTTTTGGATGAACCTCCTGCCGGTTCCGGCCAAGCGCCCGAAAAATCCATTGACGACTTTATTCGCGAGCTGACCGAAACCCTCCTGGGGCCGATCAATCTCAATGATTTCTACATCAATCTGCTGGAAGGGCTCTATCGGGGGATCGGTTTTGATCGGGTGCTGCTGGCTGTGCTCAGTATTCAGCCCGGCCGGCGGGTGCTGATCGGCCGGTTCGGCTTTGGTGACCTGGAGCCGGAGAAGATCACCTCCTTTACCCATGATCTGGAGGCCGGAGGGGTGATCTCCCAGGCCCTGAAACAGGGCAAGGATATGGCGGTCCCCCCCGACACCCCGGGAGCCTTTGCTGAAAATCTCGCGCAACTGGTCAGGGGGCGCATGGTTTATCTCTTTCCCATCAGTCTTGACGGCAAGCCCATCGGCCTGATCTACCTGGATCGCAAGCAGGGCCGTCCCAAACTCGATGGCAGCCAGATCAAAACCACCCGCCTGTTCCGGGACTTCGCCGTGATGGCCATTCGGAAGCTGCGCGGCGGCAACAACTGATTGTCAGCGCCTTTTAAGGTCGTTTACTCCCTGTCCTGCTCCCCGCCACTCTTGCTCTGCCCCCTTTTTTGCAAAAAGAATAGTTTGATGGAACCTTTTTCCCGCCGCCGACGTGTCGATGAGTGAAAGGGGTGACAACAAGAGGAGTTCATGTCGGAAGATCTTAACCAAAATTATCAGGCCCGTTTTGAACGGTTGCTGCGCCCGCAGATTGAACCCCTCTACCGCCTGGCCTGGCGGCTGTGCGTTAATCGTGACGACGCCGAGGATCTGGTGCAGGATCTGCTGGTCAAGCTCTATCCCCGGCTGGAAAAGCTCGCGGAGGTGGCAGAGTTGCGCCCATGGCTGGCCCGCAGTCTCCGCAACCTCTATGTTGATCGGCTGCGTCGCCTGGGGCGAAGGCCCGTGGAGGATTGGGATGTGGAGCTTGAGGCCGTGAGCGACTCCCGCCCCTCGGCCCCCATGGAGCCGGAGGCGGCGCTGGCGCGGCAACAGTTGCGGAACCGGGTGGCCCAGGCCCTGGCTCGGCTCAATGATGATCAGCGGCAACTCATCATTTTTCACGATATGGAGGGCTACACCCTGCCCGAGCTGGAGCTGATTCTGGGCACACCCCTGGGCACCTTGAAATCACGCCTCCATCGAGCCCGGGCTCGGCTGAAAGAGTTGCTGACCGATGGAACCATTTGAGCGGCGGCGGCGTGTTGAATGGCGAGAGGTGATCAAAATGGAATGTAAAGAGTGGGCAGAACGGATTGATGACTATCTTGATGGGTACCTGGAGCCGGCGAGCCGAGGTGGTTTCGATTCCCATCTTGAATCGTGCCGGGTTTGTCGGGCCGCGGTTGCCGCTGAGGCGGCCTGGCGGCAAACCTTGCGACAACTGCCGGTTCCCCCCATGCGGCCCGGATTTGCCGAGCGGGCCCTGCGGGGAGCCGCCTTGGCCAACCGGCGCCCGGTTACCATTGGCGGTGGTTTTGGGCTCTTTGCCCTGCTGCGCCGGCTGGTGGGCGGCGGTGGTGAACCCGCCCGCAACCGGCGGCCCGGCGGCCGATTGCTGCTGGGAGCCGGGCTGGGCGGGGCTCTGGCCGCCGGCCTGGTGGCCCTGTTGCTGGTGGTGAGCCCGCCACGGGAGGTGGCGCAGCTGTTGAGGGAGCCGGTGCAGCTGGTCAGTATGACGGTCAATGAAACCCGTTCGCTGGATCTGGTCTTTCACGCCCCGGCGATGGTGGAGGAGGCCGAGCTTGAACTGCGGCTGTCCGACGGTATCCGCCTGGTCAACAGGCCGCAGCTTAGCGAGGTTAACTGGAGTGTTCGCCTGGAGGCCGGCGGCAACCGTCTGCCCCTCACGGTTCGGGCCGATCAGGGCGGCGAGCAGACCCTGGTAGTTCGGCTGCGACAGGGGGAACAGCAAAGAGAGTTTCGGGTTCAATTTGACATTGTTCCCGGTTCGTTCAGGGACAGCACAGCTCCGCAATATCGCGCTTGGTTGTGATGTCAAACAGCAAAAATCATAGACAGGAGATCAGGAGATGTTTAAGAAAAAATCAGTTGCCGTCATTGCGATCATGGCCCTCACCTTTGTCGCGGCCAGTGCCCAGGCAGGACTCAGCGAGGTAACCATGCAGGTGATCGATCAGGATGCCGGGGTGACCGAAGGGGTGACCACCACCCTGGAGCTCCCCGAAGTAGCGGCGGAGGATGGGCGTGAGGAGTCCGCTGCCGGGCTGGAAACCGCCACCACCGCCCGGGAAAGAAGCCGGGAGCAGGTTCGGGAGCAGGTCCGGGATCAGGCTAGGGATACCGGGGATCAGGTTCGGGAGCAGGCTCGGGATCAAGTTCGGGAGCAGGCCATGGAGTTGCGTGAGCGGACCCTGGACGCCAGGTCCCAGAATCGGCCGTAGTTGATCCCGGTCGTTAAGCGCTAATCTCATTCAGCCCCCTTCCGCAGGGAAGGGGGCTTAATCTTTTTCTACAGGATGGGCTTGTTATGGGGGTGTCCCGGTGGAGTTGGGCGCAACTGCTGGTCTTGTTTTTACTGTTAACCGCCACGTTCTCCTGGGCCGCGGGTAGCGAGTTTGAGCAGGGGATCGAGGCCTTTCGGGCCGGGGATTACGCCAGGGCGGCCCAGGCCTTTGAACAGGCCCGGGCGGCGGGGGTGGATTCAGCCGCTCTTTACTACAACCTGGGGGTGAGTTACTACCAGCTCGGTGAGTATGGCCGGGCCGAGCAGGCCTTCCGGCAAGTATTGGGGGTCAAGGCCATGGCTCCCCTGGCGGCCTACAATATTGGCCTGGTAAAAAACCGGCAGGGCCGGGAGGAAGAGGCCGCTATCTGGTTCAGGCGGGCCCACCGGGAAAGTAGTGACCCCCAATTGCGCCTTCTGGCCCGTGAGGCTCTGGCCACCCTGGGCCATGGGCCGGCAACGGTTGGCGGCCCCTTGCGGTATGCCGAGGCCGGCTTATCTTACGGCTATGACAGCAACATTGTCGAACCCATCGATGCCGGCAGCGAGACCAGCGACACCTTTCTGGAATACTACGCGGCGGCCGGACTTGATCTGGGCCGGAGCGTGAGCCTTGCCGGCCTCTTCCTGGGCCAGGACTACCTCTCCACCGACGCCTATGATCTCCATTTTTTCTCCTTGGAATTACAAAAGACTTTAACTTTTGTCGACTGGGGCGCCGCCTTCGGGCCGCTCTACTCCACCAGTACCATGGGCGATCTTTCGTTGCAGGATGCCCTGGGTTTCCGGCTTGACCTCAGTCGCGACCTGGCCAACGGCGACCGCCTGCTGTTCCGTTACCGTTATGAGAAGATCAGCTCGTCGGATCGACCCTATCTGGAGGGCTGGCTGCAGAAAATCACCCTGGAATACGCGGGGGGAGCCGCGGGCTATCGCGTCGGTTACGAGCTGGAGCTCAATGGCCGGACCGATAGTGCCACCGCCAGCTATTCACCCAGCCGGCATGGGCTTTTCTCTCGATTCCAGTATCCATTGAGCCGGCGTTGGGAGGCCTCGGCCATGGCCAGGATCAGGTACAGCAGCTATCCGGAGCTTGCCGGAATCAATCGCCAGGATACCCAGGCGACCCTCCGGACGGGGTTGGAGTTTGCCGCCAGCCGCCGGTTGAAGTTGCTGGCTGAATTCAGTTACGAGAACAATCGCTCCAATATCGATGCCTACGATTATGCCAGGAGTGTGCTGCTGACCGGGGTTAAGGTCGAGTTTTAAATTTTGCTCTTTCAAACTGGTTCAATTTATTGTAGACTGCGCCGATTCCGTTTGCTGGCGGGACTATTCGGAGCTTTCTTCATGA
>NZ_JBIPKH010000038.1:0-12547 GCF_044068625.1 Desulfurivibrio modestus | reverse complement strand
ATTTTTTCCCTTGGTTAAACCCCGGCCAGCGCACGGCCCTGGGCGATAATTTTTTGGGCGGCCTCGGGGGTGGCCAGCTCCCGGGCCCGGGCCGCCATCTCCTGCCGCCGTTCGGGGTCAGCCAGCAGATTCCGCAGCTCAGCGGCCAGCTCAGCCCCGCTCAACTCCGCCTCCTTCAGCACCCGGGCCGCGCCCTGGCGGGCCATGATCTCGGCATTGTGGCGCTGATGGTCATCGGCGGCATAGGGATAGGGAATCAGCAGCGCCGGCTTGCCAAAAAGCGCCAACTCCGCCAGGGTGGTGGCCCCGGCCCGGGAAACCACCAGATCAGCCCCGGCGTAGACCGCCGCCATCTCGGTGATGAAGGGTTCAACCCGCGCCGCCACTCCCATTTCCCGATACCCTTGTTGGACCAACGCCAGATCCAGGCTTCCGGTCTGGTGGACAACCCTCAGCTTTTGGCCTTCCCGGACCAGCTCGGCCACCGCCTCCAGAACCAACCGATTGACCCGGCGGGCCCCCTGGCTGCCGCCGAGGACCAGGAGAACCGGGTCCCCTTCGCCGCTTGGCGGCGACGCCATTTCCATTTTTTGGGCCGCCGCCAGCAGCTCGGGCCGCAGGGGATTGCCCACCAGCCGGATCTTGGCGGGGGGAAATCCACCCTCACTGCCCGGCAGGGAGAGAAAAACCAGATCCACAAAGCGGCCCAGCAGCCGGTTGGCCAGACCCGGCACCGAATTCTGCTCGTGAATGCCGGTGGTAATGCCCATCAAGCGGGCGGCCAGCAACACCGGCCCGGTCACGTAGCCGCCAACCCCCAGGACCAGATCGGGCTTAAACCCCCTGAGCAGCCGCCAGGCCTGCCAGAGCCCCACCGGCAACCGGGCCAGCGAGGCCAAACGTCCCCGCCAGGAAATTCCTTTAAGCCCGCTGCCGGTGAGGGTCGCCTGGCGATAGGGCTTGTCGGCCAGGGCTTTACGGTCGATCTCCCGCCCGGTCCCGATAAACAGCACTTCGCTGCCGGGCAAGCCGGACAGCACGGCATCGGCCACCGCGATTCCCGGAAAAAGGTGGCCACCGGTGCCGCCACCGGTTATGACCAGGCGCAAACTCATAGCAGGATCGCCGCCATCACCGGGCAGCCCCGCAGCAGCGGTCCCGAGCCGCCGCGGACGGTGCGCAAATCCGCCACCGCCCGGCGAAAAACCTCGCCCCGCTGGGCGTAGCCGCTGAACATGTCGAAGCTGGCACAGGCCGGGGAGAGCAGCACCGCCTCACCGGGGGCGGCCTGGGCAAAAGCGGTCTGCACCGCCGCCGGCAGATCGGCCGCGGTTTCAGTGAGAACGGCCGAGGCCAGGGCGGCGGCCATCTTTTCCCGGGCGCTGCCGATCAGGACCAGGGCCTTGACCTTCTCCCGCAGCACCGGCAGCAGCAAACGGTAATCCCCCCCCTTGTCCAGGCCGCCGGCGATCAGCACCACCGGTTGCCGCATCCCCTGCAGGGCCGAGATCACCGCCCCGATATTGGTGGCCTTGGAATCATCATAAAAGTCCACCCCGGCGATGGTGGCAACCAGGGCGAGGCGATGGGGCAACGGCTGGAAGGCCGCCAACCCCTGCCTGATCGCCTGGGGAGGGCAACCGGCCAGGCGGGCGGCCAGAATCGCGGCCATGGCGTTCTGGCGATTGGGCTCGACGGCCAGGGCGGTGGCGGCCAACTCGTAATTTTCCTGCCCGCCCCCACGGCTGGACAAGGAGAGTCGGATGGGCTCGCCGGCCGCCGAGCCACCATCCCAGGCGCCGTCGGCCAGAGCTGAATCCGGCCCGGGCTTGCCACCCAAATTGAAGCCCACGGTCCTGGCCCGCAACGGCCTCCGCTCCAGCAACTCCTTGATCTCCCGATCAACCACGTTGATCACCGCGTAGTCGTCCCCCTCCTGGTGGGCGAAAATCCGCCATTTGGAGGCGGCGTAGGCCGCATAGTCGGGATAGCGGTCCAGGTGATCGGGGGAGATGTTGAGCAGCACCCCGATCCGGGGGCGGAAGGCCCCGGCACTATCCAGTTGAAAACTGCTCAGTTCCAGAACCACCCAATCCGCATCCTGGGGGCCAGCCAGATACTCGCAGAGGGGGACCCCCAGGTTGCCGCCGACAAAAACCTGGAGCCCGTTGGCCCGCAACAGTTCACCGACCAGGGTGGTCACCGTGCTTTTGCCGTTGGTGCCGGTGATGGCGATAACCGGCGTTTGCAGATAGGCCGGAGCCAGGGCCAGTTCGCCGATGATCGGCACTCCGGCCTGCCGGGCCGCCGCCAGGGCGGGAATATCCAGCGGCACTCCGGGACTGACCACGATGGCATCCACCGAGGTAAACAGCTCCCGGGAGTGGCCGTCCAATTCACAATGAACGCCCCGCTCCAGCAGCCAGGTCACCGCCGAGCTGGCGGCAGCCCCGGCCTGGCCTCCTTCGGAAACCGAGACCTTAAGCCCCAAGCCCAGCAGAAAACGGGCCGCCGCCACCCCCGACCTGCCCAGGCCCACCACCAGAACATGGTCGGTGGCCTTAAAGGGCACTATCATTTCTCCGCGCCGGTCATCCATTCCGTTACCGCAGTTTGAGGGTCGCCAGGGCCATCAACCCCAGCACGATGGAGATGATCCAGAAGCGGACCACCACCTTGGGCTCCTGCCACCCCTTTTTTTCAAAATGGTGATGAAAGGGGGCCATCAAAAAGATCCGCTTGCCGCCGCTGACCTTGAAAAATCCCACCTGCAGGATCACGCTCAGGGCCTCCATCACGAAAATGCCGCCGACAATGGCCAGCAGGAACTCCTGCTTGGTGATGATCGCCACCATCCCCAGGGCCGCCCCGATGGCCAATGAGCCTACATCACCCATGAAAACCTGGGCCGGATAGGTGTTGAACCAGAGAAAGCCCAGACTGGCTCCCACCAGGGCGGCGGTGAATACCGCCACCTCCCCGGCCCCCGGCACATGGGGGATCTGCAGGTAACTGGCCAGCACCGCGTGCCCGGCCAGATAGGAAAACATCAGATAGACGGTGCCGGTGATCACCACCGGCCCGGTGACCAGTCCGTCCAGGCCGTCGGTGAGGTTAACGGCATTGGAAGCCCCCACCACCACCAGCACGGCAAAGAGACAGTACCAGGCCCCCAGGTCGGGCCGAATCTCCTTGAAAAAGGGAAGGCTGAGCTGACCGTCAAAACCGGGCAGCAGATAGAGCACCAGAATGGCGCCCCCGGCCCCACCGGCCTGGAGCAGCAGTTTTCCCCGCACGCCCAGCCCTTTGCTGTTCTGCTTACGAATCTTGCGATAGTCGTCGTAGGCCCCGATGGCCCCGAACCAGAGCAGCACCGCCAGGATCAGCCAGACAAAGTGGTTGTTCAGGTCAACCCAGAGCAGGGTGGTAAAAACCACCGCCGCCAGGATCAGCATCCCACCCATGGTGGGCACCCCCCGCTTGCTGTAGTGGCTCTCCGGGCCGTCATCGCGGACCACCTGGCCGATCTGGCGGCTTTTGAGCCAGGCGATAAAGTGGGGCCCCAGGGTAATCACCAGCAGAAAAGCGGTCAACGCCGCGCCGATGGACCGGAAGGTGATATAGCGGAAGACGTTGAAGAAACTGATCTGCTCATGCAGTGAGTACAGTAAATGGTAGAGCATCTCCTCTCCCGGCTGTTGCTAAACGGACTCCATGGTCCCGTTAATGATGGTTTCCATCCGCATCCCCCGCGAACCTTTGCACAAAACGATATCCCCGGCTTGCAGTTTGCCGCCGCCCACCGCCTCCCGCAGCCAACCGACAATCTCCTCCTTGTCGGCGCAGGCCCGGGCCCGGGCCTTGGCCATGCCGGCCCCCCGGGCGGCGGCCACCATCTCCGCCGCAAATTCCCCCACGGTCAGCAGGTAGTCAAAGTCGAGCTTGGCCACCTTTTCACCGATAAAGCGGTGGGCGGCCGGGCCATGGGTTCCCAGCTCCAGCATGTCCCCCAGCACCGCCACCACCTTGCGGTCACGGCGCAGATTGTGAACCGTCTCCAGGGCCGCCAGCATCGAGGAGGGGTTGGCATTGTAAGTGTCATCTATCAGCTTGAGCCCACCAATAAAGGGCTGCAACTGGAGACGCTTGGCAAAGGGACGATACCCGGCCAGGCCGGCGGCGATCTCCTCGGGGGTAAAACCCACCGCCCGCGCCAGGGCGGCGGCGGCCAAGGCGTTCTGGACATTATGGCTGCCCAGGGCGGCAAGCCGGACCCGTCCCTGCCACTCCCCGATCTTCAGGGTAAAGCTCATCCCTTCTTCACCGAGGCTGCGGATATGGGTGCCCCGGACCATGGCCTGGGGGGAACGACCAAAGGTGATCCTTTCCTGGCTTGCCCTGGCGGCCAGTTTCCGAACCCGTCGGTCATCCAGGTTGACCACCAGGGTCCCCCAGGACGGCAGGCCGGCAAAAAGCTCGCCCTTGGCCCGAGCCACCCCTTCGATTCCGGCCAGCCCGGCCAGATGGGCCTCCTGAACGTTGGTGATGCAGGCGGCATCGGGCACGGCGATCTCGGCCATGCGGGCAATCTCGCCGGGGCGGTTCATCCCCATCTCCAGCACCGCGAACTCATGCCGTTCATCCACCGGCAGCAGCGACAGGGGCATGCCAATCAGATTGTTGAAGTTACCTCTGGTCTTCAGTACCTGATGCTTACGTCCTAAAATGGCGGCGGTCATCTCCTTGACCGTGGTCTTCCCGGAACTGCCGGTAATCGCCAGCACCTGCAGGCCGCGCATCTGGCTCCGCCGATAATGGGCCAGATCGCCCAGGGCCCGCAGGGTGTCCGAGACCAGCACCACCGGCACCGGCACCGGCTCGGCGGGAGGTTGTTCCAGGATAAGACCGGCCGCCCCCTTGCGCAGCACTTCGGCCACAAACCGGTGACCGTCAAAGTTTTCACCCCGCAGGGCCACGAACAGGTCCCCGGCCTCGATGGTCCGGCTGTCGGAAGAGATCAGGCGGAAGGCAGCCTGGGTCCTGGTCCCCCAAAGGCGGCCACCGGTGGCGAGCAACACCTGGGCCAGGGTCCAGACCGGATTCTGAGCCAGGGCAAAGCCGTAGCCGAATTCGGCCCGGCGGCAGGCGCGCCGCTGTTCGGCATTGCCGTTATGTTCCCTTGTCGGTTCCATCTTCTCCTCCTTATCAGTCCGTTGAAAAAGCCATCCATGGCTTTTTCAACTAACGGTTGGCCAAAGATGGCTTTGGCCAACCTCACGAATTCATTGCCACTTTCAGTGCCAACGAATTCGGCGGCCCGTCCATGGGCCGCTAGCAGCCCGTTTTTCAACGGGCTGTTATCCCTGGTCAGCACCGAACCACCGCCAACTGTTCAGCCACTTCCCGCCGATCATCAAAATAACGGCTGGTCGAGCCGACAATCTGGGTGGTCTCATGGCCCTTGCCGCAAAGCAACAGCAGATCGCCGGAACGGGCGAACAGGATGGTATCCCGGATTGCCCGGCGCCGGGATTCAACCAAATCATAGCCCCGACGCCCATGGCTGCCGGGCAGCAAGCTTTCCAACCGACAGCGGGTCATCCCCGCCTTCCCGACCCCGGTTTCGATGGCGGCCAGGATCGCCGCCGGGCTTTCACTCCGGGGATTGTCGGAGGTTAGAATCACGATATCGGCCAGGCGGCCGGCGATTTCACCCATCACCGACCGTTTGGCCCGATCCCGGTCGCCGCCGCAACCGAAGATCACCACCAGCCGACCGGCATGGGGGCGCAGGGCCTTGAGGACATGCTCCAGGGCGTCGGGAGTATGGGCGTAATCGACAAAAATTTCAACCCCGGCCCGGGAGCTGAACCTCTCCAGCCGGCCTGGCGGCGGCGGCGCCGCCGCCAGGCCGGCCTCGATCACTTCGGTGGCGTAGCCCAGGCCCAGACCCACCCCCGCCACCCCCAGCAGGTTTAGCAGATTGAATCCGCCCACCAGGGAAGAGCGCAGCCACCACTCACCCCCGATCCCCCCCAGCCTGGCCGTAACTCCGCTTAAATCGGCCCGCTGCTCCAGGACCGGCAACTCCCCGGCGCTGAACCCGCAGCGCAGCAGTTTAAACCCCCGCTTGGCGCCGGCCGCCGCCGACAGGGGCAGCAGTTCCGCCGCCAGGCGCTGGTTCCATCGATCACCGGCCACCACCACCGCGGCCCCACCCGGCTTGAGGTGGCGGGTGAACAACAATTTCTTAATGGCGTAGTAACTGCTCATATCACCATGATAATCCAGGTGATCATGGCTGAGATTGGTAAAGAGCGCCACATCGAAACCGATCCCCGCCACCCGGCCCTGCTCCAGGGCGTGGGAGGAAACCTCCATGATCACGTGGCTGACCCCGGCCGCCGCCATCTCCGCCAACAGCCCATGGAGAGTCTCCGGCTCGGGAGTGGTGTGGGAGGCGGGCACCACCCGCTGCCGGTAGCGGTAATTGACGGTGCCGATCACCCCGGGCACGCCACCGGCCCGGCCGATCAGATCCTCCAGCAAGTAGGAGGAGGTGGTCTTGCCGTTGGTGCCGGTGATCCCGATCATCACCATTTTCCGGGCTGGCTCCCCATGGAAGGCGGCGCAAAGGCGAGCAAAAGCCTCCCTGGTATCCGGGGCCTCCAGATGGAGGAGTTCCCCCTCGGCCGTCCGGGGGAGACCGCCGGGGTGGTCGCAGGCGGTCAAAACCATCCGGCAGCCGCGGCCGACGGCATCGGCCAGGTAAGCATGGCCATCCGCCCGCCCGCCGGCAATGGCGACAAAAAGCGAATCCGGCCCGGCCCGGCGGGAATCGGCGGTCACGCTGCCGATCTCCAGGCGATCAAGGCGGGCGCACTGGCGGGATGAGATAATCAGCCCGGGCACAGCGGCGGCGGCAATCAGGGTTTGCGCGTTCATCGCCGACCCCCGTTGGCCGCGCCCAAATCACCGGCCCTGAGTTCGATGATCCCCTCTTCCCCCCCCTTCAAGAGAGTGCCGGGGGCCGGGTGCTGGGCCACCACCCAGCCACTGCCATGGACCCGGAAACGCAAGCCGGAAACCTGGAGAGATTGCAAAGCCTTGCGCATGCTCAGCCCCATGACGTTGGGCATCCGTTCAGCCGTGGGGCTTCCCGTCGCGGTTTCGGCGAAATCAGCCGCCTCCTGGCCGGCCAGCCAGCGCCGATAGAGAGCTGCTTCCCGCTGGGCGGCCGTGGCGGCCGGGGGCGGAGCGCCGACCCGGGGCAGGGTTTTGCTCCAGGCCGGCAACTCCCGGGCCATGCCGGCCAGGGGGGAAGGCATGGCCGGATCGATCCGGGCCTGGTCGATGAACATCAGCAGGGCCAGGGAGGGCTGGCGGGCAGGAGCCAGGCCCAGTAAAGTTGCCTGGTAGCTCCGGGGTTGCTCGGGGTCGATAGCCAGCCCCTCCGGCTCCGCCACGACCAGGCTTTCAATGGTGATCACCGTCTCCCCGGCCACGACCTGCTCCAGGCCGGCCAGCCCCGCCAGGAGATCCCCGCCCGCCGGGGGAGGAAATCCGACCCCCTCGCCTTCGCGACTCAGGGGCCGCAGCTGCGCCCAGTCCCAAACCCCCATGACCAGGTGGGGATAAACCGGTTGGCCGCCATTGACCAGGCGGCTGACGGCGGCCAGCAGGGAGACTCCGCTCACCCTGGCCCGCCGGCCCTCGGCCGTCAGATAGCGACATTTTGCGCCCTGGCCGCCCGGCAGTCCCAGAAGATCAATGGCATCCAACTCTCCCCCCCTGCCCCCCTCCAGCAGATCAAGCTCGGTGGGGCCGCAAAGGCCCAAGCGGCTGAGTAGCTCCTCGTCAACCACGGCCTGAACTCCCGCCCGGCCCTGATCCAACGAGGCGGCCAGCCGGAAAATTTCCCACAGCTCACCAACTTGCAAGTGGGGAATCACCGCCAGGTTGGTTCTCTCTTCGGTGCTGTAACTCCAGAAGCGGTTGGGGTCGTAACCCGGGAGGCTGGCCATGGCCAGAATCGCCCCGCTGTTGACATCCATCAGCAGGGCGGCGGCACTCCGGCCCGCCACCACCCGCATCGCCCGCTGGAGACGCTGCTCCAGGGTCCGCTGCAATCCCAGATCCAGGGTGCTGACCAGGTGGGCCTTGCCCCCCTCGCCGCCCCGCTCACCGACACCGGCGGCCGCCAGCCAGGCGTCGGTGACGCCCCCCCGCAGCATGTTGTCGTAGGCCAGTTCAATGCCGGCCAGCCCCTGTTCATCCTTGACGAACCCCACCACATGGGCGGCTTCGGCCCCATGGGGATAGTGGCGGTAGCTGCGGGGCATCAGGTGTACCCCGGAGAAATTACCCTCCAGCACCTGGTCCACCACCTCCTTTTCCACCTGCCGGGCCAACCAAACAAACCCCCGCTCACTGCGGAAGGACTCCAGCAGCTCCACTTGGTCAAGGTTCAGAATCCGGGCCAGGGCGGTGGCGGTCTCCTCCGGATTGGTGATTTCCAGGGGGCGGGCATAGAGCGAACTCAGGCGGAAACTCAGGGCCAGCGGCTCAAAGTTACGGTCATAGATATTGCCGCGCAGGGGGGTGGCCCCCTCCACCGAGGCCCGACCGGCTGCGACCTCAGCCCCCTGTTCGGGACCGGCCACGGGGAAAAAGAGCAGCCAGAGCACCAGCCCCGCCAGCGGCATCAGCAACAGCGCCATCAGCACCTTTTGTACGCGTTGTCTGTGGGCCGCCGGTCGGCGCATCAACATTCCTCGCTGTTACAGGTCACGAAGCTGGCCGGGCGCGGGAGGGAAGAGCCCCAGTTTGGCCGCTTCCATTTCGATACGCTCCCGGGCCAGCAATTGGTTCCGTTGCTCACCCAATTCTTGATTTTGCCGCACCAGCTCCTGGTGCCTTTCCCGTTGCTGGCTCATCTCCTGGGCACCGCCCCGGACCAGCCAGGCCACCCAGATCCCGGCCAGCAAAACAGCCAGAGCCAGGGCCACCAGCCCGGCCCCCAGGGCCTGGCGCCTCGGGATCAGTCCCCCCAGGCTCCCTCCGCCGCTCCGGACCTTGGGCCGGGCCTGGGAGGTGCGACGTTTGCCATAGTCACGCATCATTCCCGCCGCTCCAGAGCGGGGGGCGGTTGGGCCACCTTTTCGGCCACTCGCAGCCGGGCGCTTCTGGCCCGGGGATTGCGCCGCAACTCCTCCTCCCCCGGCACCACCGACTTGGTGGTCAGGTTGCGTAACCGGGGGTCGGAACGAAAAGCCCGCTTGACCAGACGATCCTCCAGGGAGTGAAAGCTGATCACGCAGAAACGGCCGCCGGGAGCCAGCAGCGGCGGCACCATGGCCAAAATGCTCTCCAGATTTTCCAGCTCGTGGTTGACGGCGATCCGCAGAGCCTGGAAAACCTTGGTGGCCACGTGGATATTGCGGGGATGGAAGCGGCGGGGGACCGCGGCGGCGACCAGCTCGGCCAGCTCCTCGGTGGTGGTGATCGGGGCCTGCCGACGCCGCTCGACAATCCGCCCGGCAATCCGCCGGGCCTGACGCTCTTCCCCGTAATAGAAGAAAATATCGGCCAACTCCTCGGCGGAAAGCTCCCGCAGCAGATCAGCCGCCGTTTGCGGCCCGCGAAGGTCCATCCGCATATCCAGAGGTTCTCCCCCCCGGAAGCTGAAACCCCGGCTGCCGCCATCCAGTTGCAGGGAGGAGAGTCCCAGGTCGAGCAACATTCCGTCGATCTGCGTGATGGCCAGTTCCGCCAAGCTCACCTCCAGCTCGATAAAGTTGCGCCGCAACAGCACCGCCCGCTCTCCAAAGTCGGCCAGGTTGCGCCGGGCCACCGCCAATGCCTCTTCGTCCCAATCAAAGCCGATCAGGCGCCCGCTGGGGCTGCTCCGTTCCAGGATGGCGGCGGCATGGCCGCCCAACCCCAAATTACCGTCGGCATAGATCCCGCCGCTGACCGGCGCCAGCCAGGCCACGACCTCGGCCAGTAAAACCGATTGATGGGTGGCGGCCATAAAAACTTAAAACAGTCCCAGTTCCAACAGGGTCTGCTCAAACTCAATAAAATTCTCGCCGGTGGGCTTGTTGATTTTCTCCCAGGTGGCCTTATCCCAGATCTCGAAGTAGTTGATCATGCCGGTGACCACCACCTCCTTCTCCAACCCGCTTTCCGCCCGCAGGTTGGGCGGCAGCAGCACCCGACCCTGTTTGTCCAGGGCGCACTCCACCACCCCGCCGATCATGTAGCGCACCAGTTTGATCTGATGGGGCTGTTTTTTACCCTCGGCCAACAGCTTAAGCTCCATCTCCTCCCATTGGGGCAAGGGGTAGGCCTTCAGGCAGGAGTTCCAGGGAGTGATCATCAGCCGCTCGTCATACTGTTGGCGCAAAACCTCACGGAAGCGGGTGGCGATACTCAGACGCCCCTTCTCATCCATGGTGTGTTCCGATCGGCCACGAAAATGGTAAATCGGGCTGCGCAGACTGTTTTCGGCCATCACTCTCCCACCAAAACCCCTTTCTACCCCTTCTCCCCACTTTGTACCACTAGGCCCACTTATAGTGAGTAAAAGGCGGGGGTGTCAAGGAAAAAAGGAGTTAAGGCAAGGAAATAAATTATTCTTCTTGCCTTATGGGAGCAATTACTATAGGATACTGCTCTTTTTCCAACGTCAACCTTTGAGCGTGCCCAAATGAACCAGCAGCAAATCAGAAACGTCGCCATCATCGCCCACGTCGATCACGGCAAAACCACCCTGGTCGATCAGCTTTTCCGCCAGAGCGGGATGTTCCGGGACAATCAGCAGGTTGCGGAACGGCTGATGGACTCCATGGATCTGGAGAAGGAGCGGGGCATCACCATCTCCGCCAAGAATGGGGCCTATATCCATGGCCAGCACTGGATCAACATCATCGACACCCCGGGTCATGCCGATTTTGGCGGTCAGGTGGAGCGGGTACTGCGGATGGCCGACGGCTGCCTGCTGCTGGTGGACGCCCAGGAAGGGCCCATGCCCCAGACCTATTTCGTCCTCAAAAAGGCCCTGGCCAACCGGCTGCCGGTTATCGTGGTGATCAACAAGATCGACAAGCCGGCGGCCCGTCCCGAATGGGTGGTGGACCAGGTCTTCGACCTCTTCGTCAAGCTGGGCGCCCCCGATGAGTTGCTGGATTTCCCCGTGGTTTACGCCTCGGCCAAAAACGGCTTCGCCGCACTGACCCTGCCGGCCAACACCCAGGACATGGGGGCGATTTCGGACCTGATCGTCGCCCACGTGCCTCCCCCGGCCGGCGACCAGCAGGCCCCCTTGCAGATGCAGGTCAGCACCCTGGACTCCTCACCCTATCTGGGGCGGCTGGCCATCGGCAAGGTGGTTAACGGCACCCTGAGCCTCAACCACTCGGTGGTGGTGGTCAAGCGGGACGGCAGCACCAAACCGGCCCGCATCACCAAGATCTATCGTTTTGAGGGCAGCGACAAGGTGGCGGCCGACACCGCGATCTGCGGCGAGATCGTGGCGGTGGCCGGCATGGACGACATCACGGTGGGTGAGACCTTCACCGACCCGGACAACCCCCGCCCCCTGCCCCTGATCGAGATTGATCCGCCCACCATCGCCATGCACTTCATCCCCAACGACTCACCCTTTGCCGGCCAGGAGGGTAAGTTCGTCACCTCCCGCCACATCGACGAACGGCTGCGCAAGGAGACCATCTCCGACGTGGCCCTGCGGGTCACCCCCCTGGGCGACGCCACCGGTTTTGTCGTGGCCGGACGCGGCGAGTTGCATCTTTCCATTCTGATCGAGCGGATGCGGCGGGAAGGTTACGAGTTTCAGGTAACCCGACCCCAGGTAATCATGCGGGAGGAGAATGGGGTAAAACAGGAACCCTACGAGGAGTTGACCGTCGACGTGGATGAGCAGTACAGCGGGGCGGTAATTGAAAAACTGGGCCGCCTGCGGGGCAAGATGCTGGAGATGCACCAGCAGGACGGCATGACCCGCCTGCTCTACAAGATTCCCACCCGGGGACTGCTGGGCTACCGGGCCCAATTCATGACCGACACCAAGGGGCTGGGGGTGATGAACTACGTCTTCTCCGAATACGGCCCCCATGCCGGCGAGATCAAAAACCGGATCAACGGCGCCCTGGTGGTCAAGGAGCCCTGCACCACGGTGGCCTACGCCCTCTTCAACCTCCAGGATCGGGGCCGGCTCTTTGTCGGGCCCGGCGAAAAGGTATACAAAGGTCAGGTGATCGGCGAAAACAGCCGCGAAGGCGACATGGTGGTCAACCCGGCCAAGGGTAAGAAACTCACCAACATGCGAGCCTCGGGTTCCGACGAAAACGTGGTACTGACCCCGCCGGTCAAATTGAGCCTGGAGGACTGCATCTCCTACATCAACGACGACGAGCTGGTGGAGATCACCCCCAAGTCGATCCGCCTGCGCAAGATCTGACAGAGTTGAAGTTCTTCCAGGCTTCATCACCCTTACCGTCCACGCTGCTGGCGTGCATCACCCGGT
>NZ_JBIPKH010000037.1:0-15400 GCF_044068625.1 Desulfurivibrio modestus | reverse complement strand
GTCGGGTCTTACCCGCCGGCCTAGAAAAAAGGATTGAAATTATGCGCGATATAGTGACCCTGGGTTGTGGCAGCTGCAAACGGCGCAACTATACCACCACCAAGAACAAGCGTAAGACTCCCAATAAGTTGGAGTTTAAGAAATATTGCCCCTTTTGCCGCAGCCACACCCCGCATAAGGAAACCAAGTAGGATACAGCTAGGCCAGTAGCTCTAATTGGTAGAGCATCGGACTCCAAATCCGAGGGCTGGGGGTTCGAGTCCCTCCTGGCCTGCCACAAATTTTACAGGTAATTCGATTTCGCCCTTGGGTTTCAAGCAAGGGCGATACTCGTTTTTCACGGAGAATGGCGGAATAAAATGGCGGCAAAGGCTGAACCGGGCAAGAGTGGGCAGAGCGAGGGCTTAGGGTCCCGGCTGTCTCAAATCAAACAGTTCATCACCGAGGTCCGTCAGGAGTTCGGCAAGGTGGTTTGGCCTGGGAAGAAACAGGCCATCATGTCCACCACCGTGGTGGTGATTCTGGTGATACTGGTGGCTATTTACCTTGGCACCGTCGATCTGGTGCTGGGTAAAATTGTCGGGGCGATCCTGCGCTGAGCGCGGTGGAAGGGCGGCCCCTGCCGTCGACGATTGACAAAGAGAGACTCTAAATGGCACGTCGCTGGTACATACTGCATACCTACTCCGGTTTCGAAGAGCAGGTTAAGACCGCTTTGCTGGAACGGATGAAGAATGCCGGCCAGGAAGATATGTTCGGCGAAATTCTGGTCCCCACCGAACAGGTGGTGGAGATGGTCAAGGGCGCTAAAAAAACTTCCACCCGTAAGTTTTTCCCCGGCTATATCCTGGTCAATGTCGATCTTAACGATCAGACCTGGCACACCGTCCGCGATACCCCCAAGGTAACCGGCTTCGTCGGCAATGATCTTAATCCCGAGCCCCTGGATGATGCCGAGGCGATGAAGATAATCGGCCGGATTCAGGATGGGGCCTTGAAGCCCAAGCCCAAGGTTTCCTTCGAGGAGGGGGATCAGGTGCGGGTGGTGGACGGTCCCTTTGCCAACTTCCAGGGGGTGGTGGACCAGGTTTATCCCGACAAGGGTCGGGTGCGGGTCCGGGTGTCGATTTTTGGTCGCGAAACCCCGGTGGAACTGGAATATATTCAGGTTTCCAAGGGTTAGGCGGCATTACTGTTTGAACAACGGGATGGGGCGGCGGTTAAGTTCCATCCGGGGAGCCTGTCGACGGCGACGGGCGTTTAGACCCACCATAGAGACCGCGCCCCCAAGCGAGGCGCGGGCAGGGAGACTAGCAACATGGCTAAGAAGATTCAGGGATACATCAAGCTGCAGATTCCCGCCGGCAAGGCCAACCCCTCGCCGCCCGTGGGCCCGGCTTTGGGCCAGCACGGGGTCAACATCATGGAGTTCTGCAAGGCCTTTAATGCCAGAACCCAGGCGGAAGGTGATACCATCATTCCGGTGGTGATCACGGTTTTTGTCGATAAGTCATTTACCTTCATCACCAAGACCCCCCCGGCATCGACCCTCCTGTTCAAGGCCCTTGATCTGAAAAAGGGTTCCAGCCACCCCAAACGCGAGCGCGTTGCCAAGATCGGCCGGGACAAGATTCGGGAGATCGCCGAGAAGAAGATGCCCGATCTCAACTGCTACGATATCGAACAGGCGATGGCCATTATTGAAGGCACCGCCAGAAGTTGCGGTATCACCGTGGTTGACTGAGCATTTTCCGGGTAAGCTACCTTAAGAATTCAGATCCTGATGGGGTGAAGTGATGGCATTCAGAGGCAAAAAATATAAGAAGAGCGCGGAGCTGCGGGAAACGGCGAAACTTTACCAGCTCGAGGAAGCGCTGGCGATGATGCTGCAGGGCAAATTCGCTAAATTTGATGAGTCGGTGGATGTGGCTCTCCGTTTGGGGGTTGACCCCCGTCACGCCGACCAGATGGTGCGCAGCAGTATGGTGTTGCCCAACGGCACCGGCAAAACCGAGCGCATTCTGGTGTTTGCCAAGGGGGACAAGGTACAGGAGGCCCTGGACGCCGGGGCCGATTACGCCGGCAGCGACGAATATGTGGAGAAGATCCAGGGTGGTTGGCTGGAGTTTGATAAGACCATCGCTACTCCCGACATGATGGGGGTGGTGGGCAAGATCGGCCGGGTCCTTGGACCCCGCAACCTGATGCCCAATGCCAAGTTGGGCACGGTGACCTTTGATGTTGCCCGGGTGGTCCAGGAGATGAAGGCCGGTAAGATCGACTTCAAGGTCGATAAGGCCGGGGTACTCCACGCCATGGTGGGCAAAGCTTCCTTTGGCCCCGAGAAACTGCAGGAAAATATCATGGCCTTCATCGACAAGGTAATTCAGCTCAAGCCCGCGTCCAGCAAGGGTGTTTATCTGCGTGGCGCCAGCATCTCCACCACCATGGGTCCCGGCTTCAAGCTTGATCCCATGGCGGTCCGGGGTATTGGTCGCCAGGCCTAAATATAGGGGTAAGCAGTTCGTACGTCGAAGACAGCAGGTATCCTGGCGATAACCAGTTTGATCTAAGTCGCTCCGGATCTTTTGGGAGCAGCCTGCCGAGATGGACAAAATAAACGGTGCCAGGGAAAACAGTTTCCCGGTACCGCTCTCCTGTCTGTTGGTGTCGATCTCGACTGCTTTTGACTGTTAACCATTTACAAAGCAAAGGAGGTTGAGAATTTTGAAAAAAGAGGAAAAAGCGGAGATAGTTCAAGAGTTGAGCGGGAAGTTCGCCACGGCGAAACTCGCGGTACTCGCCGACTATCGAGGGATGACCGTTGGTTCGCTGCAGCAGCTGCGACTGGAGTTGCGCAAGAGCGCGGCTTCGATCAAGGTGGCCAAGAACACCCTGCTGAGCCGGGCCGTTGAAGGCACTCCCTTCGAATCCTTACGCGATCAGTTAAAGGGCAATACTGCCCTGACCCTGACCGACGCCGATCCGGTGGCTCCTGCCAAAATCCTGGTCAAGTTTGCCAAGGATAACCCCAAGCTGGTGATCAAGTCCGCCGTTCTGGAGGGCAAGCTGCTTAGCGCCGATGATCTGACGGCCCTGTCGAAACTGCCGGGGATCAACGAGTTGCGCGCCCAGTTGCTGGGACTGATGCTGGCCGTGCCCACCGGTTTTGTCCGGGTGCTGAATGGGGTGCCGCAGAAGGCGGTCTATCTGCTGCAGGCGATCAAGGAACAGAAGGAACAGACCAACTAGGTTTCAATTTAAATTTTCAGCTGAGTTTTCAGTGAAATATTAGGAGGATTACTATCATGGCCGTAACCAAAGAAGATGTCGTTGAGTTTATCTCCAACATGAGCGTGCTCGAGCTTTCCGAGCTGATCAAGGAATTGGAGGAGAAGTTTGGTGTTTCCGCCGCCGCCCCCGTGGCCGTGGCCGCCGCCGCAGGCGCCGGTGGTGAAGCCGCTGCTGCAGTCGAAGAGAAGACCGAATTCGACGTAATCCTGACTTCCGCCGGGGACAAGAAGATCGGCGTAATTAAGGAAGTACGTGCCATCACCTCCCTGGGTCTGAAGGAAGCCAAGGATCTGGTCGAGGGCGCCCCCAAGCCGATCAAGGAAGGGGTTTCCAAGGATGAGGCCGAGGATATCAAGAAGAAGATCGAAGCGGCCGGCGGCATCGTGGAGATCAAGTAGAATTGCGCAAGCTGCCCGGTTTTAACCGGGTTCTGGGCAGATCAGAGCAGCAACGCTACGGAGCTACGGCCCCGTGGCGTTGTTGCGTTTTTCATTTCACTTCCGCCGGTTTGCGGCCTTTGCGGCCGCCTTCCGCGCGCCAGCCAGATGGGCGATCTCGCTTAACATATCTGATAACCGACGAGGGTATTGCTGAATGCAGACGATCAGACGACTCCGGAAGAGCTTTGCCAAGACCAGGGCGATTGTTGAAAAACCCCATCTTATCGAGATGCAGAGCCGCTCTTTTGAGCAGTTCCTGCAGCTGGAGACCCCTCCGGAACTGCGCCGCGATGAAGGCTTGCAGGGAATATTCAAAAGCGTTTTCCCCATCAAGGATTTCAACGGTGCCTGCTCCCTGGAGTATGTCAACTACACCTTCGGCGAGCCCAAGTATACGGTTGAGGAGTGTATCCAGCGGGGGATGACCTTTGAAGTGCCGGTCAAGATGACCGTCCGCCTGGTTACCTATGACACCGACCCCGACAGTGGGGCTCAAAGTATTCGTGATATCAAGGAGCAGTCGGTCTATCTCGGCAGTATTCCCTTGATGACCAAGGCCGGGGTTTTTGTGATCAACGGCACCGAGCG
Source organism: Desulfurivibrio modestus (assembly GCF_044068625.1). Lineage (NCBI taxonomy): Bacteria > Pseudomonadati > Thermodesulfobacteriota > Desulfobulbia > Desulfobulbales > Desulfobulbaceae > Desulfurivibrio > Desulfurivibrio modestus. Next base: position 11,078 of record NZ_JBIPKH010000037.1, on the reverse strand, counting down.
GGTCATTGTCAGTCAGCTCCAGCGCTCTCCGGGACTTTTCTACAGCCATGACGGGGGTAAGACCCACGCCGGCGGCAAGCTCCTCTATTCGGCCCGGATTATTCCGGTGCGGGGCTCCTGGATTGACATGGAGTTTGACGCCAAGGATATTCTCTACGTGCGCATTGACCGCCGTCGTAAGTTTCCAGTGACCACCCTGCTCAAGGCCCTGGGCTACAGCAGTGAGGAGCTGCTTCGCTACTTCTACCAGACCGAGCAGGTCGCGGTGGCGCGCAAAAAATTTAAAAAGCGTTTTGATCCGGCGACCATGGTGGGCCAGCGTCTGCCCCATGATTTGATCAACCCCGCCGATGGCGAGGTCCTGGCCAAGAAGGGGCGTAAGGTGGGCAAGGCCCTGGCTCAGAAAATTGTCGAGGCCGGGATTGAGGGGATCGAGGTGGGGGTGGAGGATCTGGTGGGCAAGGTCACCGCCGGCCATATCGTCAACCCCGAGACCGGCGAGGTGATGATTCCGGCCAACACCGAATTGACCGAGACCATGCTGGAGGAGATTTCAGCCGCCAAAATCAAGGAGTTTGAGCTGCTGCTCATCGACGGGATCACCGTTTCCGACTCCTTCCGCAAGACCCTGATGCTGGATCGGGTGGAGAGCCGGGAGGATGCTCTGATCGAGCTTTATCGCCGGCTGCGGCCCAGTTCTCCCCCCACCATTGAGGTGGCGGAGAACTTTTTCAACAATCTCTTCTTTAACCCGGAACTGTATGATCTTTCGGTGGTGGGCCGGTTCAAGATCAATGCCCGGCTGGCGATCTCCACCGATACCGAAGTCAAGACCCTGACCGTCGAGGATATCATGCTGGCGGTGCGCAAGCTGGTTCAGCTCAAGGATGCCCAGGGTCCCATTGATGATATCGATCATCTGGGCAATCGTCGGGTCAGGACCGTGGGCGAGCTGGTGGAGAATCAGTACCGGATGGGACTGGTGCGGATGGAGCGGGCGATCAAGGAGCGGATGAGTCTGCAGGAGGTTGAAACCCTGATGCCCCACGACCTGATCAACCCCAAGCCGATCACCGCCGCCATCAAGGAGTTTTTCGGGACCAGCCAGCTCTCCCAGTTCATGGATCAGACCAACCCGCTCTCCGAGGTTACCCATAAACGGCGCCTTTCGGCCCTGGGACCCGGCGGCCTCTCCCGTGAACGGGCGGGGTTTGAGGTGCGCGACGTTCATCCCACCCATTACGGTCGGATCTGTCCGGTGGAAACCCCGGAAGGTCCCAACATTGGCCTGATCGTCTCCCTGGCCTCCTTTGCCCGGGTTAATCAGTACGGCTTTATTGAAACTCCCTATCGCCAGGTGGTTGATCGTAAACTCACCAATAATATCGAGTATATGACCGCCCTGGGCGAGGAGGGCAAGGTGATCGCCCCGGCCCGTACCGAGGTGGACAAGAAGGGGCGGCTGGTTGCCGACACCCTGATCGCCCGCCATGACGGTGAGGTTATGATCAGTACCGCCGGGGAAGTGACCAACATGGATGTGTCCCCCAACCAGCTGGTCAGTGTGGCGGCCTCCCTGGTCCCCTTTCTGGAAAATGACGATGCCAACCGGGCCTTGATGGGCTCCAACATGCAGCGCCAGGGGGTTCCCCTGCTTCGCTCCGAGGCCCCCCTGGTGGGGACCGGCCTGGAGGCGGCGGTGGCCAAGGATTCCGGCGTTTGCATGCTGGCCGGCGGTGATGGGGTGGTGGAGGCGGTGGATGCCAACCGGATCGTGGTTCGTTACGATCAGCCCGGGACCGACGGTTTTACCACCGGGATCGGCATCTACCGGCTGGAAAAGTATAAAAAATCCAACCAGAACACCTGCTTTACCCAGCGCCCCCTGGTCGATCCCGGGGTGCGGGTTAAAAAAGGCGATATTCTGGCCGATGGCCCGGCCTGCGACCAGGGCGAACTGGCCCTGGCCAAGAACGTTACCGTGGCCTTCATGCCCTGGCGGGGTTACAACTACGAAGACTCCATCCTGGTTAACGAGCGCCTGCTCAAAAAGGATACCTACACCTCGCTCCATATCGAAGTGTTCGAAACCGTGGCCCGGGACACCAAACTGGGCAAGGAGGAGGTGACCCGCGATATCCCCAACGTCAGTGAAGAGGCTCTGCGCAACCTGGACGAATCGGGAATCATCCGCATCGGGGCCGAGATCAAGGCTGGCGATATTCTGGTGGGTAAGATCACCCCCAAGGGTGAGACCCAGCTCTCCCCCGAGGAGAAGCTGCTGCGGGCGATTTTCGGCGAGAAGGCCGGGGATGTCAAGGACACCTCGCTGCGGGTGCCGCCAGGCGTTGAAGGGGTGGTGATCGATGCCAAGGTTTTCTCCCGCAAGGGGGTGGAGAAGGATGAACGGACCCTGGTCATCGAAGAAGCCGAGATCAAGACCCTGGAGCGGGACCTGGAGGATGAGCTGGGACTGCTGGCCAAAAGCGTCAAGAACGGGGTTGCCGATCTGCTGGAGGGCAGGGCCGTGAAGAATCAGGTCAAGGGGCGCAAGGATGAGATCCTCCTGGCCAAGGGCAAGAAGATCACCCGCGAGGTGGTGGAAAAGCTCTCCCTTTCCGAAGTAAAAAAATTGGATTACAGCGGCCGCGAAACCCTGGAGGGCGAGCTCAAGCTGCTGCTGGATCGCTACGATTCCCAGGTGAAGATGGTGCGGGGCCGTTACGAGGCTCGGATCTCCCGCCTGCAGAAGGGCGATGATCTGCCCCCCGGGGTAATTCGGATGGTCAAGGTTTACGTCGCCATCAAGCGCAAGCTGGCGGTGGGCGACAAGATGGCCGGTCGTCACGGCAACAAGGGTGTGGTCTCCCGGATTCTGCCGGAAGAGGATATGCCCTACTTCGCCGACGGCACCACCGTCGATATCGTGCTCAACCCCTTGGGTGTGCCTTCGCGGATGAACGTGGGCCAGCTGCTGGAGATCCATCTTGGCCTGGCCGCCAAAAAACTGGGAGAGCAGGTCCAGAGCCTGGCCGAGGCCCGCGATCTGGCGGCGGTGAAGAAGAAACTGGCCGCCGTTTACAGCGAGGAGGAGTATCAGCAGCTGGTGGCCGGCCTGAGTGACGATGAACTGCTGGATCTGGCCTCTCGGATGGGTGGCGGTCTCCATATGGCCTCGCCGGTTTTCGATGGGGCCCGCGAGGATGAGATTCGCCAGTTGCTGGTGGAAGCCGGCCTGGACGAAGTGGGCCAGATTCCCCTTTACGATGGTTTGACCGGCGAGATGTTCGACAACCCGGTCACCGTGGGCACCATGTATATGATCAAGCTGCATCACCTGGTGGATGATAAGATCCACGCCCGTTCCACCGGACCTTACTCCCTGGTCACTCAGCAGCCCCTGGGCGGTAAGGCTCAGTTCGGCGGTCAGCGGCTGGGGGAGATGGAGGTCTGGGCCATGGAGGCCTACGGCGCCGCCTACACCCTCCAGGAGTTCCTCACCGTCAAGTCCGACGATGTCAGCGGCCGGACCAGGATGTACGAGAAGATCGTCAAGGGCAACAATTTCCTGGAGGCGGGCCTGCCCGAGTCTTTCCATGTTCTGGTCAAGGAGTTGCAGGGACTCTGTCTGGATATGGAACTGCTCGATGATATCCCAGTTACCGCAGAAAAGAAGTAGGGGCCCCCTCGGGGTGTGGAAGATAGATAACCGGCCTGCGATGGTCTCCTTCACTTAGAAAGAAAGGTGTTGCCGTGGAAGAACTCTTCAGCTTTTTCGCCAAACCGAAGTCACCGACCAAATTTAAAGCCGTGCGGATTGCCATCTCCTCTCCGGACAAGATCCGGGACTGGTCCCACGGTGAGGTGAAAAAACCGGAAACCATCAACTACCGTACCTTTAAGCCCGAACGGGAGGGGCTGTTCTGTGCCCAGATTTTCGGGCCGGTCAAGGACTATGAGTGCAACTGCGGCAAATACAAGCGGATGAAACACCGCGGCGTGGTCTGCGAGAAGTGCGGGGTGGAGGTGATCCAGTCCAAGGTCCGCCGTGAGCGCCTGGGCCACATTCAACTGGCCGCCCCGGTGGCCCATATCTGGTTCCTCAAGAGTCTGCCCAGCAAAATTGGCAACCTGTTGGATATGACCTTGAAGGAGCTGGAAAAGGTGCTCTATTTCGACTCATACGTGGTCAGCGAGTCGGCCGAGCCCTCCATCAGCAAGGGCAGCCTGCTCAGCGAGGAGGATTACCGCCAGGCCCGCGAGGCCTTCCCCGACAAGTTCAAGGTGGGGATCGGAGCGGCGGCCATTCGGGAGATGCTGGCGGCCATCGATCTGGCCGAGCTTTCCAAGCAGCTGCGGCTGGAGATGCGGGAGACCGGTTCCGAGGCCAAGCGCAAGAAGCTGGCCAAACGACTCAATGTCACCGAGGCCTTCCTGGAATCGGGCAATCGGCCCGAATGGATGATCCTGGAGGTGATCCCGGTGTTGCCCCCGGATCTGCGGCCCCTGGTGCCGTTGGAAGGGGGGCGTTTCGCCACCTCCGATCTCAATGACCTCTACCGCCGGGTAATCAACCGCAACAACCGTCTGAAAAGGCTGTTGGAGCTGGACGCCCCCGAAATCATCATTCGCAACGAAAAGCGGATGTTGCAGGAGGCGGTGGACGTGCTGTTTGACAACGGCCGCCGCGGCAAGGTGATCACCGGCCCCAACAAGCGGCCGCTGAAATCGCTCTCCGACATGCTCAAGGGCAAGCAGGGCCGTTTCCGCCAGAACCTGCTGGGCAAGCGGGTGGACTACTCCGGCCGGAGCGTTATCGTGGTGGGCCCCCACCTGCGGTTGCATCAGTGCGGCCTGCCCAAAAAGATGGCCCTGGAGCTGTTCAAGCCCTTTATCTACAACCGCCTGGAGGCCAAGGGTTTGGTCACCACCATCAAGAGCGCCCGCAAGATGGTGGAGAAGGGGACCAAAGAGGTCTGGGACGTACTTGATGAGGTGGTACGGGAATACCCGGTGATTCTCAACCGGGCGCCCACCCTTCATCGTCTGGGTATGCAGGCCTTTGAGCCGACCCTGGTGGAGGGTAAGGCGATCCAGCTGCACCCCCTGGTCTGCGCCGCCTTTAACGCCGACTTCGACGGCGACCAGATGGCGGTCCATGTGCCGCTGACCGTGGAGGCCCAGATGGAAGCCCGGGTTTTGATGATGTCCACCAACAACATCCTCTCCCCGGCCAACGGTGAACCGATCATCATCCCCTCCCAGGATATCGTGCTGGGACTCTACTACATGACCCGGGAACGCTTCTTTGCCAAGGGTGAAGGCAAGTGCTTCAGCTCGCCCGCCGAGGTCCGTCTGGCCTACGATTTCAACGAGGTGCATCTTCAGGCCCGGATTAAGGTGCGGATCAATGGCGAGATGGTGGAAACCACCACCGGCCGGGTCCTGGTGGGCGAGCTGTTGCCCCCCGGCCTGGAGTTCGCCCTGGTCAACCGGGTGCTGGCCAAGAAGCAGCTGGCCAAGCTGATCGACCACTCCTACCGCCACGCCGGGACCAAGGCCACGGTGATTCTGGCCGATCGGCTCAAGGATCTGGGCTATGAATATTCCACCCGGGCCTCCATCTCCATCTGTCTCAATGACATGATGATTCCGGTGAGCAAGGATGAGGTGCTGGAAAAGGCCGAAACCCAGGTGCTGGACGTTGACCAGCAGTACCGGGACGGCCTGATCACCCCCGGTGAGAAATATAACAAGGTGGTGGATATCTGGTCCCGGGCCACCGACACCGTGGCCAACGACATGATGCAGGAGATGAGTGTCCAGTATATTCGGGACAAGGACAAGAAACTGGTTGAGCAGCCCAGCTTCAACTCGATCTTCATCATGGCCGACTCCGGAGCCCGGGGCAGCCGTGATCAGATCAAGCAGCTGGCCGGCATGCGCGGTCTGATGGCCAAACCTTCGGGGGCGATCATCGAAACTCCCATCAAGGCCAACTTTCGGGAAGGATTGAGCGTCCTGGAGTACTTCATCTCCACCCATGGCGCCCGTAAGGGGCTGGCCGACACGGCGCTTAAAACCGCCAACTCGGGTTACCTCACCCGCCGCCTGGTGGATGTGGCCCAGGACGCCACCATCATCGAACGGGATTGCGGCACCCTGGACGGCATCATAATCGAGGCCCTGGTTGAGGGCGGTGAGGTGATCCAGCCGGTGGGCGATCGAATCCTGGGCCGGGTGGCCCTGGATGACATCATCGATCCCTTCAGCGGCGAGGTGCTGGTCGAGGCCAACAGTGAAATCACCGAAGATAAGGTGGCTAAAATTGACGAGGCCGGCATCGACCGGGTTCAGATCCGCTCGGTTTTGACCTGCAAATCCCAACGTGGGGTTTGCGGGCTCTGCTATGGCCGTGATTTGGGCCGCGGCCATATGGTCAACATCGGCGAGGCGGTGGGGATCATCGCCGCCCAGTCCATCGGTGAGCCCGGAACCCAGCTGACCATGCGGACCTTCCATATCGGTGGCACCGCCAGCCGGGCTGCCGAGCAGGCCGAGGTGCGGACCCGCCACGGCGGCACCGTCAAATTCAGCAATCTGCACGCGGTGCGCAACGCCGCCGGCCGGCTGGTGGTCATGACCCGTAACGGGGAGGTGAGCATCCTTGGTGCCCACGGGCGGGAGCGGGAGCGCTATCATATCAACTACGGCGGCCAGATCTACGTTGAGGATGGGGCCGAGGTGGAGCCCGACACCCTGATCGCCGACTGGGATCCCTACACCATCCCCATCGTCAACGAGATCGGCGGTCGAATCAAGTTTGGAGATATTATTGAAGGTATCACCATGCAGGAGCGGGTCGATCCGGTTACCGGCAAGGCCTCCTCGGTGATCGTCCAATCCCGGGCCGGGCAGCACAACCCCCGGATCACCCTCAAGGATGAAAACGGCAAGACCGCCAAGCTGCCCAAAACCGGAACCCCGGCCCGCTACTCGCTGCCGGTGGGTACCATCATTGGGGTCAAGGAGGATGATGAGGTGGTGCCTGGTACTATTCTGGGCAAGATTCCTCGCGAGACCACCAAGACCAAGGATATCACCGGTGGTCTGCCCCGGGTGGCCGAGCTGTTCGAGGTCCGCAAGCCCAAGGAGTTCGCGGTGATCAGCGAAATCGACGGCCAAGTTAGCTACGGCAAGGATCTCAAGGGCAAGAAACGGGTGGTTATTACTCCCGAACTGGGCGAGGCCAAAGAGTACCTGATCCCCAAGGGCAAGCATGTCATCGTCCATGAGGGAGACTACGTCAAGGCCGGTGAGCCGCTGATGGACGGCTCCCCTGATCCCAACGACATCCTGCGGGTAATGGGGGTCAAGGATCTGGCCAAGTTCCTGGTCAACGAGGTCCAGGAGGTTTACCGGCTCCAGGGCGTTAAGATCAACGACAAGCATATCGAGGTTATCGTGCGCCAGATGTTGCGCCGGGTCCAGATCACCAGCGTGGGGGATTCCACCTTCATGCTGGGCGAGCATGTCGAGTGGTGGCGGTTCAACGAGGAGAATGAGAAGCTGCTGGAGGAGGGGGCCCGCCCGGCCACCGCCGAACCGGTACTGCTGGGGGTGACCAAGGCCTCGCTCTCCACCGACAGCTTCATCTCGGCGGCCTCGTTCCAGGAAACCACCAAGGTGTTGACCAACGCCGCCATGGCCGGCAAGATCGATCTCCTTAACGGTCTGAAGGAAAATGTCATCATGGGCCGACTGATTCCCGCCGGTACCGGGGTCGAGCGTTACGCCATCGCCGAGGAGTAGCAGCAAGATTTGCTTGACAAGGTGAGATGGGTGGAGTACAAATGCCGTTTTCCCGAGTCCGATGTCGCAGGTTGGGCCAGCCGGGGAGCTGAAAGCGGAAACAAGAAATTTCAGGAGTTGAGTTAGATGCCGACTATAAATCAACTGGTTCGCCAGGGCAGAAAGCAGAAGGCCAAGAAGACCAATACCCCGGCCATGAAGGGTTGTCCCCAGAAGCGCGGGGTGTGCGTGAGGGTTTACACCACCACTCCCAAAAAACCCAACTCGGCTTTAAGGAAGGTAGCTCGGGTGCGCCTGACCAACGGCATGGAGGTTACCTCCTATATTCCCGGTATCGGTCACAATCTGCAGGAGCACTCCGTGGTGCTGATTCGCGGCGGTCGGGTTAAGGACCTTCCCGGTGTCCGTTACCATGTGGTGCGTGGCACCCTGGACACCCTGGGGGTGGCCAATCGTAAGCAGGGGCGCTCCAAGTACGGAGCCAAACGGCCCAAATAAATATAATCTTCTCGCAGGGAGAAGCTCGAATGCCGAGACGGAGAGTAGCAGCAAGAAAACCGATAAGCCCCGACCCGCGTTTCAACAGCGTGGTGGTCACCAAGTTTATCAACCGGATCATGTTGGATGGCAAGAAGAGTACCGCTCGCGGTATCTTCTACGAGGCCATGGATATGCTGGAGAGCCGGGTTAAGGAAGCCAGCCCCCTGGAAGTTTTTGAGGGCGCCCTGGAGAAGGTTCGTCCCAGGTTGGAGGTCAAGTCCCGCCGGGTGGGCGGTGCCACCTACCAGGTGCCCATGGAGGTTCGCACCGAGCGTCGTAACGCCCTGGCCATCCGCTGGCTGGTGGGTTTTGCCCGCCAGCGCCCCGGCAAGACCATGGCGGAGAAGCTGGCGGCGGAACTTTCCGATGCCTTCCAGAATCGGGGTTCGGCCGTTAAGAAGAAAGAGGACACCCATCGGATGGCCGAGGCCAACAAGGCCTTTGCCCATTACCGCTGGTAGTCTGCTGTTTCCCTTCCACCTCCTTTAGGTTGACAAACCGGGGCGGGCAGGTTAAATAGCCACTTTTTTGCATGGCGGCGAGGGTGTTGCCGGGCAAAGTGTCGAGTTATCCGGGAAGGAGAGTGGTTGTGGCTGGCGAGGACGATCTATCGCGATTGCGAAACATAGGCATCATGGCCCATATCGATGCCGGCAAGACCACCACCACCGAGCGCATCCTGTTCTACAGCGGGCGCTCCCATAAAATGGGCGAGGTCCATGATGGCAACGCGATCATGGACTGGATGGAGCAGGAGCAGGAGCGGGGGATCACCATCACCTCCGCCGCCACCACCTGTCAGTGGAAGGGGTATCGGATCAACATCATTGATACCCCGGGGCATGTGGATTTCACCGTCGAGGTGGAACGCTGCCTGCGGGTCCTTGATGGAGCAGTTGCCGTTTTTTGCGCTGTGGGTGGAGTTGAGCCCCAGTCAGAAACAGTTTGGCGGCAGGCGGATCGCTACCGGGTTCCGCGAATTGCCTATATAAATAAGATGGACCGCACCGGCGCCGATCATGAGCGCTGCCTGCGGATGATGGTCGGGCGGCTCAACACGGTGCCGCTACTGACCCAGCTGCCGGTGGGCAGAGAAGAGAATTTTCGGGGCGTCATCGATCTCATCACCGAGAAGATGCTCCTTTTTGATGAAGGCTCACAGGGGGCCACGGTTGTTGAAGAACCGATCCCTGCCGATCTACTAGAAGAGTCCACGGCCGCACGTATGGCCCTGATCGAGAAGTTGGCCGACTTCGATGATGGGGTCATGGAGAAATTCCTGAACGAAGAGACGTTCACGGCAGCCGAGTTATATGGAGCGATCCGCGCCGCCACCCTGACCTTGCGGGCGGTGCCGGTTTTGTGCGGCACCTCGTTTAAGAACCGGGGGGTGCAGCCGCTCCTTGACGCCGTGTTGGAGTACTTGCCGTCCCCTTTGGATCTGCCCCCCGTGCAGGGGGTCAGCCAGGATGGCGAGTTGTTGGCCCGCAAGGCCTCCGATCAGGAGAAGCTTTGCGCCCTGGCCTTTAAGATCACCTCCGATCCCTTTGTGGACAACCTGGCTTATGTCCGGGTTTACTCGGGAGTGCTCAGGTCGGGCGACAAGGTTTTCAATCCGCTCAAGCGCAAGCAGGAGAAGATCGGGCGGATGCTGCGCATGCACGCCAACAAGCGGGAAGAGATCAAGGAGTTGCATGCCGGTGATATCGGGGCGGTGGTGGGGTTGAAATTTACCACCACCGGTGAGACTCTCTGCCAGGCGGGTGATTTTATCATCCTGGACACCATGGAGTTTCCCGAGCCGGTGATCAGCGTGGCCATCGAGCCCAAGGGTAAGGCCGACGAGGAAAAGCTGGCCGCTACCCTGGACCGGATCGCCGTCGAGGATCCCTCCTTCAGGGTGCGCACCGATCCCGATACCGGCCAGACCATCATTGCCGGGATGGGCGAACTGCACCTGGAGATCATCACCGATCGCCTGCTGCGGGAATTCAAGGTCGGGGCCAATGTGGGCCGACCCCAAGTGGCCTACAAGGAGAGTATTTCGAGGCCGGCGCGGAAGGAAACCAAGTTTGAGCATCCCACCGCCGGGGGCAAAGGGCAGTATGCCCATCTGGTCCTGGAGTTCGTTCCCCGGGAGCGGGGCGTCGGCTTTGAGTTTGTCAGCCGGGTTGATGAAGAGCAAATTCCGCCTTCCTTGGTGGCGGCCGTAGCCAAGTCGGTGACCGACAGCATGACCTCCGGGGTTCTGCTGGGGTTCCCGGTGATCGATCTGGAGGTGATCCTGGTCGACGGCTCCTGGCATGAGGACGAATCAACGCCCCAGGCCTTCGGGATCGCGGCTAATATGGCCTGTCGCCAGGGGATGTTGGAAGCCGCCCCCATTCTGTTGGAGCCGGTGATGACAGTTGAGATCACCCTGCCGGAAGGGTTTATGGGTGAGGTGATCAGCGACCTCAACGGTCGCCGGGCGACGATCATGGGTAACGACGCCTTAAGTGGGGATTTGCGGGTGTTACAGGCCCATGTGCCCCTGGCCGAGATGTTCGGGTATTCCACCGATCTCCGCTCGGCCAGCCAGGGGCGGGCCAGTTTTACCATGCAATTTTATCGATATGAAGCGGTTCCGGACCACCTTGCTCAACAGATCATCAAGCGGGTTCGGGGCTTGTAGCCAGGAAAAACAGCAAACAAGGCATTGACCAGTCAAACGTCGGCAGCCTTGC
>NZ_JBIPKH010000036.1:0-17129 GCF_044068625.1 Desulfurivibrio modestus | reverse complement strand
GCCGTCGCTGGTGGTGTAGGCAACTTCGATCTCCACCTCCCCCGATTGGTCGCCGGTGAAAACCGCATTGGCGCCATCAACGGCGATGCTGCCGCTGCCCGAGCTGATCCTCCAGGCAAAAACGCCATCCGCCGGATCGGCGGCGGCGCTCAGATTAACCGCTTCCCCTATCCCGGCCTGGCCCGGCCCGGAAACCACCACTTCGCAGGCCGGGTGCGCGTAAATCCACTTGGTGTCGCTGCAGGAGTTGCCTTTGGGGGTGGTGTAGCGCATCGTCACCCTGATGTAATCGGAGGTGGAGGGCTTATATCCGGTCAAAGTGGCCGTGGAGCCGTTGGGAACAAGGTTGGGGGTGGCGGACCAACTATATGAGCCACCCGTCGGCAATCCTTCCGGCGTTAAGGTGATGGTCCGGCCGATCTTTACCCAATGCGGTCCCGAGATGGTGGCCGAACACTCCCAGGCGACAGCGGGGGTGGGAAGTAAAAGAAGCAGTAACGGCAGTAATGTCAGGGTAAATTGGGCCCGTTTCATCGGCTGCTTCCCCGTTGTTGCCGGCGTTCCGCTCGCTCCCGCCAGACTCCAGACTCAATTCGGCGATAGAGTTCATCAGCCTGGGCGGTTTCTCCTTCTTCCTCGTGGATCTCGGCCAGACTAAAACGGACATAATCTGCGTCCGGGCTGTCGGGGAACTCCTTAAGAAAGGTCGCGAAAGTATTGCGGGCCGCCTCAGGTCGCTGTTGTCGCCGTTGGGCCTGGCCCAGCCAGATCAGGCTCTGGGATTTTATAAAATTGGTGCTTTCCTTGGCGCGCATAGAGGTGTTGCGGGGATCGTCGATCAGTTCCAGGGCCGCAGCGGCCGATTCCTCCACCAGGGAAAACCGTTCTATAGGGTAGCCGTACCTTTGCAGGTTCCATAAGATTCGCAGCCGCGCCTCGGCTCGCTGCTCCCGCCGCAACTGCTCACTGGCGGCGGCCTCCCCCAGGCTGAAGGTGGCTGCCGCCAATTCATCGAAACCTTTGTCCCGGAGATCCCGGGCCAGGTTCAACTGGGTTTCGTAATCGGCGATATCGTTGACCAGATCGGCCAGGCGCCGGGATTCGGCCCGAATGAGCTCGTGATCCTTGAGTTTGGCCCACTGGCTGTCGATAAGGCGAGAATACGCCTTCAATGAGAAAAAACGCGGTTCGGGGTAGCGGTCGATATATTCCTGGTAATGGTGCATGGCCTGGCCCCACTCTTCAGCGCTTGCGGCTGTACGGCCCAGGACGAAAAGCGCCCGGCGGGCGTGGGTGGTGGCGGGGAACTGATCTTTGATTTCAGTCAGCATCCGGAGCCCGCGGGCTTGATGATGACTGGTGTTGAGGCAGGCTATGGCCAGGGAATATTGATTGCGCAGGCTAAGTTCATAAACCCCCTCGAAGCGATCCAAAGCCGCAAGCAGTTGGGTGGCGGCCTCATGGTTGGTCGCGTTGAGCCGCAATAACGCTGATAGGGCGCGGATCAGGGCGTGTTCCTCGGCGGCCAGATCATCCAAGGTCATGAATTGGACCATGTCGCGCAGAATCTTTTCGCCTTTGAGGCGATCACCATTATCCAGCAGCAAACGGCCTATCCGGTAACGATCCTTCAGATCGAGCCCAAACAGTTCAATGCCGTTGACGGCGGCGTCAAGCACTGCGGCAAGGGCTTGCTGGTCGTCTTCTTCCTGGTGGATTTTCACCAGTTCGGCGCTGGCCCGGACAAATGCCTTGTTGTTGGTTTTTTGGGGAGCCCGCTGCTGGTCGGCGACAATGGTCTGCATAGCGGCGCGCGCTTCCCGGGTGCGGCCATGGTCACGGTATATTATGGCCAGGTTGTAAAGGTTTTTGGATCCGAACTTATTATCCTGCCGGACCTGCTGCAAACGATCCAGATTTTGCTGTGCTTGTTCGTATAGTCCCAAGGCTTGCTGCTGCTCGATCAGGCCGCCGTAGGCAATGAGCAGGTTGCGCAGGTAGTATTGCGAATTTCTGCGAAACGATGCGGTTTTGCGGCCGGTGATCGCCGGGTGGGCGGCGATGTATTCGGTGTATTTCTCGATGGCGGTCTCCTGCTCCCCCAGGGAAAGAGCGGCCCGGGCCTGAGCGAGCAGGTAATAACGATCCGCAGCCTGGGTGGCGGCCGGCAGGGCCGACAACAGCAGCAACCAGGTGATCGAGCAGATTAAAATTTTTTTCGGCATGGCGGGTCTCTTCGGGGTAACTTTATGATTGCGCTCAGGGGGCGGCGTCGAGGAGAATTTTGATAAGCAGCCGGTAGTCAGGTTCGTAATTGTCCGGACCGAAAGAGGCCTCGAAATCACTGCGGGCGGTGATATCGGCCTGGTCGGTGATGATCCGGACAATCTGGCCGCGCACCCCATTGGCGAAACAGGTCTGGATGATGGCAGCCCCGCTCATATCAACGGCCACCGCCTGAAATTTGCTCCGCAGCCAGTCACGCTTTTCTTCGTCGGCGATCATCTGATCACCGCTGACCACGGAGCCGATGACCAGTTGCCAGCCTTTCTGCCCGGGCGGTTCTGATCTCCGAAAGGCCTGTTCTATTGTGGCGGTTTCCGGGTGGGGGTGGGCGTTGTATCCCTCGTCTTCCCAGCCGGTACCGTCCGGCGTTCTGCCCCAGATGAAGCCATAAGGTTTGATGGTGCCGAAGTCATGCTGGTAAACCCGGTCGGCCAGAACCATGTCGCCGATTTTCAGGTCTTGATCCACCGCCCCCGCCGGAGCGATGGAGATCACCAGGTCAACCTCGAATTCGGACAACAGGATCTGGGTGGTGATGGTGTTGTTGACCTTGCCCATGGGCGAGCGCACCAGGACCAAATTCCGGCCCGCATGGCGACCGGCGACATACTCTCTGCCGGCCCGGGTCAGGGTCGAGGTATCGCTCATCAGGTTCCTGATGCTTTCGAAGGCATCCGTCCGGGCGACAATGATCCCGGTTGCCCCCCAGGTGGCCGGTGGCAGCAGAAAAAGCAATACTGCTCCAAGCAGTATCTGCCAAAGCAGGAGCCGGGAAAATTTGGTGATGATCGCTTCAACCATGAAAGCTGATCGTCAGAAAATCCCGCAACAGGCGCTCTCCGATTGCCGGGTTGACCTGCCGCACCAGATTGATTTTGCCGCGCAGAGAAGCCTGGAGGGCGTCGATGGTGTATTGTTCCGGCCGGACCGCTCCCCGGGCAGCGGCGTATCTGTACGCCTGCAATTGCAGATCTCCCTGCCGGCGGCAGTTATGAATTATGGCCTGGAGGTTGCGGATTTCCCGGCGGGCGATATTAGGCCGGGAATTAACCACGATCCCGGTGACCTTTTGCTGGCCGCCGTTTCTCTGGATGCGGGTTTTGGCGGTTTTGACGGCAAAGCCCTCCTCCCGGATAATCTCCTGCAGAAAAGGCAGCAGTTGGGTCATTTTCTTGTTTTGACTGGAAAAAGTAAGGTCATCGGCATATCGCGAATACTCGTAGTCCATCTTCTCCCCGACTCCCGCAAGCCGCCGGTCCAGGCGGCGACAGACCAGGTTGGAAAGAAAGGGGCTGGTAGGCGCGCCGGTGGGCAGGACTCCCCGTCGGGTGGTCAGGCCGGTCAGCAGTTCGGCTACCTGCCGGGGATAGCCCAGGCCGGTAAACACCCCGAAAATTCGCTGGGCGGTGATGCTGGGGAAAAAATCCTCGATGTCCAGCTTGACAACCACCCGGTTTGCCACATGCCGCCGGCTGTTGGTGACGATGGAGCGGCGGCGGCGAAAGCCCTCAGCGTGGGGGTTGAGGGGCACAAAAGCGAGAATTTCATCGAGAACGCTCCGTTGCGCCTTTTTCAATTCCGGTTGAGGAGCGTGGATCAGGCGGGTGCTGCCGTCACTTTTGGGAATCTGGTACGAATAGTAATGGTGCTCGGCGGTGGCGATCAGATGCTGCAACCTGTTCAAGGGCAGGGAAACGGTTTGGGCCAGATGGGCCGGATTCAGGAGGCAAACCACACCCTGTTCGTAAATCCGCTGACAATAGGCGGCCAGAAAGTCAAGGGCCGAAGCGGGGAGGTGGTTATTGGCGGCGAGGAACAGGCGAACCTTTTTGGCTGGATTGGGCGGTCGGGCCGGCGCCAGGTTAGGCGGTCGTCCCCGGTCAAGCTCCAGCCGGGCGAAGGCCTCAAGCAGGTCGATCACCTCCGGCTCCACTCCGGCCCGCTCGTTGACCAGCCGCAGATTGCGTAGAAAAAGCTCCCTTTTTCCCACAGAAATGGTCGACATGGAAGATCCCTGGAGTTTTAAAGGAATTTGACGCCGGGACCCGGATTACTTTTCACAAAGCATAGCGTGAAAATCGCTATGGTACGAAGTAAGTAAACGTCCCGCAGGGCGTAGCGCCATGCCTGAAGCTCTAAAAACTCGAGTCCCGGCGTCAAAATTTCAAGCTGTTCATCGGCAACTGGGGTTTGCCGCTTGCAATCAGTTTTCCGTCCGCGACAAAGGGAACCTGAAAGCAGGTGCTGTCCCCTTCCTGGCCGCCAACACAGAACGGCTTGTTATGGGTTAGACAACGATAATATTCCCGGCAGGTAAGTTCATGGCTCAGGGTCAGCAGATTTACTCCGCAATTTGGGCAGTAGCGGTTTCTGCTTGCAGAAGCAGGGAAAAGACCGGTTTCCTCAAAACCGGAAAAATCCGCCCCGCATTTGCCGCACCGCAGCCTGTCCTTGCCGTTGAGCGGCAGGGAGAATACCCCCAAACATACAGTTGTCCCACAAGCCCCTATTACAAACTGCCTTCTGTTCATAACTACCTTTATTATCGAAACAATAAATAATTACAGGTCAACCCGCAACGATAGGTTGCTTAACTGATTGTTAGCGCAAACGTATTGGCGGGAAAAGCCAAAGTCAAGCTTTATTTTAAGGTTTTTTGGATCAGGCGGTGCTCTTTGCTGCCTTGTCGAGCATGGCCGGCAGGCCGCCCCGTTCGGCCGGGGTGAAGCCGAAAACCTCTTGCCAAACCGCGTCGTTTTCCATGCACAGGAGGTGGTTCATCTGGGAGTTGACCACCAGTTCAACGACAGCCTGCTCTTTTTCGCCGAATACTACTGGGAGCGGGAGAGCGCCGCCATTACCGCCAAGCGCGACAGCGGCGAGGGCACCTGGCGGAGCAACTTTTCCGGCGGCCAGGTTTTTCTGGTGGGGGCCCGCTTTGACTTCTAAAGCTAAAACAGGGGAGCCAGCAGGTATCGGCCGCCGGAGAAAAGGAGGATGGCGGCCAGCACCCATTTGATCAGTTGGGCCGGGACGAATTTCTGCAGGCGGGCGGCGGCGTACATCCCCAGCAGCCCCCCGGAGCCCAGCAGGATTCCCAAGCGCCAGTCGGGAGCCACCGCCAGGTCGGGATAGAAGGGGGCCAGGAGCTGGTAAAAGAGGGCCGCCACCACCGAGGTGAGGAAGGTGCCCATCAGGCAGGCCCCGGCGATGGTGTAGATCGGCAGGCGGAATACCGCCACGAAGAAGGGGGCGATGATGGCGCCACCGCCGATCCCGTACATGCCGCCCACCACCCCCACCAGGGCGCTGAGGCCAAAAATTCCCAGGGTCGGGGCGCTGACCCGCTCGCCGTAAAAGGTGTAATCGATGCTTTTCAGGCCGACCTGATTCAGCTCCACCCGGGGCAGGGGTTGGCGGCTGGCGGCATCCTGGTGGCGGAAGTTGGCCACCAGCTCCTGGAAGCGTTTCTCCGCCGAGGCCGGGCCGCTGCCCTGGCCCTCCTTGGGTGGGGCCTTGAGCAGGGAGCGGAGCATCACGTAGGCGATATAGAGCAGGACCAGCCCGGCGAATATTTTGAAGCGCTCGGGATCGGGCAGGTATTGCACCCGCAGAAAAACCCCGAGCAGGACCCCCGGCACGGTGCCGGCGATCACCACCCAGGTCAGGGGCCAGACCATCCGGCCCTCCCGGATAAAGCGGTAAACTCCCCCGGGAATGGCGACGATGTTGAACAGGTGGTTGGTGGCGCTCACCGCCGGGGTGGTGAAACCCAGCACGCTCATCTGAAAGGGCAGCAGCAGATTGGCCCCGGAAAACCCGCCCATCCCGCAAACCAGGGCCACCAGAAAGCCGGCCAGAAAGGGCACCCAGGGCGCCACCTCGATTCCTGCCACCGGAAAATACATTCCACCGCCTCCCCGTCACTGTTTGCCAAAACGAAAAGATGAACCGGCGGGCAGACTATCAGGCCGTCCTTTTGGCGTCAACCGCGATTTACGGCCGGAAGGGACCCTGGCGATGGCCGTTGTTGTTTGTCGAGCCGGTCTTCCCGGCTGACCGCAACATCCTGGCCGTACAGCACGCCACGACGGTTTTTGGCCCCGGCTCGGCTTTCATTTTTGCACCATGGCGGGTGTTACGTCGCACGGGATCTCCAGAGAACTGGCAATGGAGGCAAAACTGGTGAACAGCTCCATGGCCATGGCGATGAGCTCCTTGGTTTTGCGGTCAAGGGCTCCCTGCGCCAGCATGATCTGCTTGACACGGGCCCAGTTGTTCAAGGCCCAGTCCGGATCTATGGCCGCCTGGGCCTTGAAGAAGTTGGGTACCATGCCGAACCTCGATCGGATCTCGTCATAGAGTTCCGCCGTTTTTCCCGTGGCCGCTTACGTTTTTACTGGTCTTCCAGGCGGCGGTAGAGGGTGCGCCGGCCGATGCCAAGAATTTGGGCGGCCCGGCGTTTGTTGCCGTCAACTTGTTCCAGCACCAGACGGACGTAGCGACTGGTCACCTCTTCCAGCGAGGGCAACTCACCCGGATCGTTCGGCGACTCCGGCAGCATTCGCTGGGCCAGTCCGGTCGGGTCGCCGAGGTGGTTTGCTCCCGGCCGGTCCTCCTCGCCGTTAAGTCGGCCGTTGTTGGTGCCCCGCCGTACCCGTTCCGGCAGATGTTCCAGGCCGATCTCCCGGCCCGGGCAGAAGGCCACCGCCCGCTCCATGGTGTTTTTCAGCTCCCGCACGTTGCCGGGGAACGTATAACGGCGCAGGCGGGCCAGGGCGTCGGGGGAAATGCTGCGGGCCGGGCGGTTCATTTTGGTGGCGAACAGATCGATGAAACGGGCGCAGAGCAGTTCCAGGTCGTCTCCCCGCCGGCGCAGGGGCGGCACCTCCAAACGGAGGGTTTCCAGGCGGTAATAAAGATCCTCCCGGAAACGTCCTTCCCGCACCTCCGCTTCCAGATCCCGGTTGCCGGCGGCGATAATCCTTACATCAACCTGCTGTTCCCGGTCGGAACCCACCGGTCGCAGCCGCCCGTCCTGCAGAATGCGCAGCAGTTTGGCCTGCAGGTTCAGGGGCAATTCACCGATTTCATCCAGCAGCAGGGTGCCGCCCTGGGCCTCCAGAAACAGCCCCTGCCTGGGTCTTTCCGCCCCGCTGAAGGCGCCGACGGCATGGCCGAAAAACTCACTTTCCGCCAGCTCGGCGGGAATGCCGGCACAGTTGACGGCAATCATCTTGCTGGCGGCGCGGGAACTTTCCGCGTGTACCGCCCGGGCCACCAACTCCTTGCCCACTCCACTTTCGCCGGCAATCAGCACCGGACCGCCGGCCGCCGCCACCTGGCCGATGGCGGCAAAGAGCCGGCGCATGACGCCGCTACGGCCGATAATGCCGTGGAAATCCTCCTCCCCACGCCCCAGTAGTTCGCGGAAATGTTCCACTTCCCGGCGCAGCCGCCGGGTTTCCAAGGTTCGCCGCAAGCAGAGCAGCAGATGGTCGAGGTCCAGCGGTTTGGTGAGAAAATCATCGGCTCCCTTTTTCAGGGCCTCCACCGCCTGGGGGACGGTGCCGAAGGCGGTGATGATGATCAGCGCCGGCCGGGGTAGCGGCAGGTCGGCGAGCCGCTCCAGCAACTCCAGGCCGTCGGGGCCGGGTAGACGCAGATCGCTGAGCACCAGGTCCGGCTGCCAGCTCCGCACCAAGTTCCAGGCCGCCGGCACATCGCCGGCGCTGCGGACCCGGAAGCCGGCGTCGGTCAGCTCTTCGCCAAGGAGTTCGCGCAGCCCCCGGTCATCTTCGACAATTAATATTTTTTCCGTTTTATCCATTACCGGTTTACACCCCGCAGGTGCAAGGTGAAACGGGCGCCACCGAATTCGCTGCGGCCGACTTCGATGCCGCCGCCGTGCTCCTGCACCGCGCTGTGGACCACCGCCAAGCCCAAGCCGGTGCCGCGACCCACATCCTTGGTGGTGAAAAAGGGCTCGAAAAGGCGGGAGTGCAGTTCTTCGGCCACGCCCGGGCCGTTGTCCTCGACGGTGAAACCGGCCTGCTGATCGTCGCCGAACCAGGTGAGGCGCACCAGGGGCGGGGAAGTGGGGGCGGTGCCCTCAAAGGCCTGGACCGCGTTGAGCAGCAGATTGGCCAGGGCCTGTTCCATGCGGATGGGGTCAAGCTGCAAGTGGGGTGGTGGCTGAACTCCCCCCAGAACCAGCTCGACTCCCGCTGCGGTGGCCTGTTCCCGCACCTGATCGGCGGCGTTGCCAGCGAGCAGGGCGGTGTCCACCACTTTGCGCCGGGGTTGCCGGGCCTGGTTGGTGTGGCCGAAATCCAGCAATTGGCGGACGATATGACTCATCCGTTCCACCGCTCGGCGGATTTCCTGAAAGGCGGCGGCGTTGTCCGGGCTCTGCTCCCGGCGCAGCATCCGCTGCGCCTTGCCGCCCACCAGGCTCAGCGGGGTGCCCAGCTCATGGGCCACCCCGGCGGCCAGAACGCCGATGGCCGCCATCTTTTCCGACTGCCGCAGCCGCTCTTCCAGTTGCCGCTGTTCCGCCCGCTGGCGGGCCAGTTGCGCCTCCCCCGCTGCGATGCTGTCCAGCATATTGTTCATTCCCACCGCCAACTGGCGAATCTCGGTGGGGCCGCGGGGGATTGCCCGGTGCCGACGCTCAACGGCGGCAATGCGGGCCATGCTGTCCACCAAGGCGGTAAGGTGGGTGCCGATAATCCGGTGGTGGCCAAAGAGCACCAGCCCCAGCAGGGTCAGGCTGAGCAGGCTGAGCAGCAGCAGGGCCCGGTGCCGGGCCTGCATGATATCGTCCTTGAACTGGCTGCCGTCCCTGGTGAGCTGCAACAGCCCCAGGGTGCGGCCCACCGAATCGCTCAGCGGCACGAAATAGGAATAAACCTCCTCGCCGTCGGCTTCGTCGTAGCTTCCCAGGCGATCGCCCTCGGCGGCCAGTTGCACCAGTTCCCGCCGCTGTACTTCCGGTTCCGCGGGCCCGCTGGCCGCCACCTGGCGGCCTTCTCGGTCGTAAACATAAACCCCGTATACCTCGCTGAAACGGAAGGCCGAAGAGAGGGTGCGGTCCAGGCTGCGCTGGCGCTCGAATTCCAGGGCGTGTTCCAGCGGGCCGCGGATGGCCCGGGCGATCAGCTCGACGTCTTTCTGCATCTGTAATTCCACCCGGTTCTCCAGCCCCCGCAGGCCAGAAAAGGAAGCCGCGCCCAGCAGCAGCAGCAAGGGTAACCCCAGAAAGAGAACCAGGGTAAGGCGCAGGCTGAAACCGCGCTTAAACCAAGTCTGTGTCATTGTTTACCTCCATAGTGATTCATGCGCCATTATGACACACTAAGGCCATGGGGTCAAACCCAGGGGGTGCGTCTTGGCAGGTCGTTTTTTATGCTGCTCAAACAGTACGATATTCAATGGTCAAAGAAAAAAGGAAGGTCTTGTCAACGTTGGCATCGTGGTTGCAGATAATCAGGGCAACCCACGCGGCGCGGGGTGGCGAATCGCAGGCCAGGCATGGTCCGGTCAGCTTCCCGGCGGCGAATAGAAGCGGTGCCTGCTCCAATGTTTCATGGGAAACGCCCGGAACGGGTGCCGGAACCATGGCCCCAAAGGGTCAAAAAGTACTTTTCAGGAGGTATCATTAAATGAGCGAGCAAGTTGCAACCATCGAAAGCAAGGGGATCAGCAAAGGTCTGCTGGCTGGCGCCTTTTTTATTCTGCTGCTGGCCGTTCCCGGCCTGGTAATGGCCTACCCCGGCTCCGGCGGCGGTCAGCCCGGCATGGGCGAGCGGACGGCGCCGCAGGATTTTGACCAGGGCACCCTGCAGAGCTTTGCCGTGGCCTCGGTGCAACTCCAGGAGATCCAGCAGGAGTACGCCGGCCAGTTGCAAGGGGTGCAGGACCAGGAAAAGGCCATTGAGCTGCAGCGGCAGGCCAACGAAGAGATGGTGGCCGCCGTGGAGGAAGAAGGCCTGGACGTGCAGACCTACAACGACATCGCCAATGCCATGAAGACCTCGCCGGAACTGCACGCGCGGATCATGGGCATGATCGAGGAAGAGCAGAGCCGCTGATTAGCCACGGTTCATCAAACACAAAAAACGGGGGCTTTTGCCCCCGTTTTTTGTGTGCCGGCTATTCCGGCCGACAGTGGGGGTGAGCTGGCAAAGAGGTTCTCATCGTCATGTTCCGGCAGATCTTCGGCCAGCAAGCCAGGCCCTGGTCAACCTCAATTAAAAAAAGGGAAATCTGCAACTAAAACTTTCATATTTCCCGAATTGAAGAGCGGAATGAACATCTTGTATTGTCAAGCTGGAGGGTTGACCAATCGCCCGTCTGGTAATCTGGACTGGGCAGGCCCATTGAGCAGGCCGGGTGGGACTTGCTGCGGCAGGTGCGGGAAGAGGTCTCCTTCACCGCCGGGCGGATCATCGTCCGGGGGCGCTGGTTCTGTCGCAGTTGCCACACCAATAAGGTGATCCTGTTCGGCCAGCGGCACGGTCATCTATTCACCATCACCTCACCTATCACCACCATCACCCACCTGATTAAGGTGGCGTTCTGCATCCATCAGGTGATGCAGAACGCGCACGATCAGGATGCCGCCCGCATTTTCGCGGCGATAAAAGATCAAATGACTTTGGTGGGGAAACTTTCGGTAGCCCGGCCGGATTTCATCAATCTCTCGCCCCATCTCAGGATTCTTCGCCAATAGTTCAAGGCAGCCGTGCAGGGAGGTAAGATATTTGCCGGTTTGCGCCAGGCCGAACTCGATCAGCGAATTTTCGGCGATTTTTTCGATATCAGCCGCCGCCGCCCGAGAGAGTTTATACATCCGGTCCGCCACCGGATTTGACTTTTTGCCAGATATCCAGCACCGAATTTTCGGCGACACCACTCTCCTCGCCGACCGCCAAAGCCTGACGCAAGGCATTGACCTTGGTCTGATATTCCTGGTCCTGGCGGATCAGAGAACGGACATAGTCGCTGACACTACTGTAATGCCCGGTGCCGATTTGATTTTCTATCCACTGTTTCATGGGAGCCGGGAGGGAAACATTCATCGTCGCCATGGTCATCACCTCTTTTTGCGTTAACCATGCCCCCTATGGCAAACTTTGTCAAATATTTTCTGTGCGGAGATTAAGAAAACGTGGGAAAACCTGGTCTGTAACCGATTCGCTGCTACTTAGTCGGTTCACGGCTGTCCAGCAAGAGTTGGGCGGGTTGGCAGGACAGGACCAGGTGCGGGAAGAGGTCTCCTTCACCGCCGGGCGGATCATCGTGCGGGGAAGGCTTCATGCCTGGGGGCGCAAGCGGCGGGCCGATTATGTGTTGAGCTTGCAGCCCAACCAGCCCATCGCCGTCATTGAAGCCAAGGACAACAACCACACCTTAGGCGACGGCATGCAGCAGGCCCTGGCCTACGCCGAGGCCCTGGATGTCCCCTTCGTCTTCAGCAGCAACGGCGACGGCTTTCTCTTCCACGACCGCACCGGCCTGAGCGGCCAAACCGAAACCACCCTGGCCCTGCACCAATTTCCCACCCCTGAAACCCTCTGGGAACTCTATTGCCGCCACCACGGCCTGGCCGACCCCGCCAGCCGCCGCATCGTCGAACAACCTTACTACGACGACGGCTCCGGCCGCACTCCCACTACCAGGTCAACGCCGTCAACCGCACGGTGGAAGCCGTTGCCAAGGGCCAGAACCGCATCCTGCTGGTGATGGCCACCGGCACCGGCAAGACCTACACCGCCTTCCAGATCATCTGGCGGCTCTGGAAGGCCCGGCGCAAAAAGCGCATCCTCTTCCTGGCCGACCGCAACATCCTGATCGACCAGACCAAAAGCAACGACTTCAAGCCCTTCGGCCAGGCCATGACCAAGGTCAGCCACCGCACGGTGGACAAGTCCTACGAGATCTACCTCTCGCTCTACCAGGCGGTCACCGGCAGCGAAGAGGAACAGAACATTTACAAACAGTTCTCGCCGGACTTCTTCGACCTGGTGATCATCGACGAATGCCACCGGGGCAGCGCGGCGGCGGATTCCGCCTGGCGGGCGATCCTGGAATATTTCACGGCCGCCACCCACATCGGCCTCACCGCCACCCCCAAGGAGACCAAAGAAGTCTCCAACATCGACTACTTCGGCGAACCGGTTTACACCTTCTCCCTGAAACAGGGGATCGAAGACGGCTTCCTGGCCCCCTACAAGGTGATCCGGGTCGATCTGGACAAGGACCTCCAGGGCTGGCGCCCCACCCAAGGCCAGACCGACAAGCACGGCCAACTCATCGAAGACCGCATCTACAACCAAAAAGACTTCGACCGCCGCCTGGTCCTGGAACAGCGCACCATCACGGTGGCGGCCAAGGTCAGCGAGTTGCTCACCCAGACCGACCCCATGCAGAAAACCATCATCTTCTGCGAGGATATCGACCACGCCGAACGGATGCGCCAGGCCTTGGTCAACCTCAACCCGGAGCGGGTGCGGGAAAACCGCAAGTACGTGATGCGGATCACCGGCGACGAACTGGAAGGCAAGGCGGAACTGGACAACTTCATCAACCCCGAGCAACCCTACCCGGTAATCGCCACCACCAGTAAGCTGCTGAGCACCGGGGTGGATGTCCAGACCTGCAAGCTCATCGTCCTGGACCAGCGCATCCAGTCCATGACCGAGTTCAAGCAGATCATCGGCCGGGGCATTCCCGGCGCACTTTGGGGTTGTTAGTAGCCCACGCCTCCTGCGGCGCCGCTTTTGTTGTGTGTATATTCGTTACCTGTTTATTTTCTTAATTCTTACGTTGACAAAAAATAGCTTTCCATGTTACCTTTCTGGAAAGCCTTTTAAAAAACCCGGCGGTGGTCGCCGGGTTTGAGGCTTCAACCGGCACAGGCTTGCGCCCGGAACAATCGAAGACCTCGTGTTGTGGTGACGCCAGAGTACTTCATCCATGATCCGATTGCAAGCTTGGCCAAATCTTACAAGGAGTATGATATGGCACAAGAAGACAAAATTACGGTAATCGGAGCATCGGGCAGAAGCTACGAGTTCTACGTTTATCCTTGGGGGCAAGAGTTCAAGCCCGTGGGTAGCGTGTATCTCGTACTAAAAAAGAACCTTGGCCTTCGGCCGACATATGAAATATTGTACGTTGGTCAAACCTGCAACCTGAGTGAGCGTTTCGACTGCCACCATAAGAAGCAGTGCTTTGATCGAAACGGCAAAACCCACATTGGCGTCCGGGTAACAAGTACGGAACAGGAGCGCCTTGCCATCGAGCGTGACCTGATCGCTAAATATCAACCAATCTGTAACTCCAGATAAAGGATCGGGCAGGACCATGCAGACACAGATTGTTCGCATCATGGATTGTGCCGGGGTCCTGCCCGGTTTTTCCACCCAGGGGGCGCTCCGGGATGAACCCGGCGGGACTTATCAGGTGGTCATGGGGAAACACCTGACTCCGGGGGAACCCTATATTTATCAGGAGAAAGACCGCCTTCGCATCAAGTCCGAACGGGACTTGGACCGATATATTTTACGCCCCGGCGATGTCCTTTATCTTTCGCGCGGCGCCACCACCTACCCAATTATTATTGAAGAAGTTCCCGATGCCACCGTAGCTCCGTCCACTTTTTTTATTCTCACTCCCCGGCCGAACATCGTGCCGGTATATTTGACCTGGTGCCTGGAGCAACCCCAGGTCGAGGCGCAGCTTGCGGCCTTGCGTACCGGGGCGGGAACACCGACCATTCCGCGCAAAGGGTTCATGCAGATCACCATCCCCTTGCCGGACCTGGCAACCCAGCATCGCATCGCCGATTTGTGGCGGTTGCATAACCGGGAACGATCGCTCCGCCAACAGCTTGTGGCTGAATCAACCCACCTTTACCGGCTGGCCGGGCAGCGCATTTATGATGAATTAACCAAAATAAGAGGGCAACAATGAACCCCAAGGTATCCCAACAGGAAATCAACGACATTCTCTGGCGCGCCTGCGATTCGCTCCGGGGCACGGTGGATTCCACCGAATATAAGGAATATGTCCTGACCATGTTGTTCCTTAAGTACATCTCCGATGTCTGGCGGGACCATTATGATCAGTACCACAAACAGTACGGCCACGATGAAGAGCGGATCAAGCGGCGTCTGCAGCGCGAACGCTTTGTTTTGCCGGAGGAATCGTCTTTCTACCACCTGTTTGCCAACCGCGAGGCCGCCAATCTCGGGGAGTTGATCAATATCGCCCTGGAGCAGGTGGAGTTGGCCAACAAGACCAAACTGGCCAATGTTTTCCGTAATATTGATTTCAATTCCGAGGCCCGGCTGGGCAATACCAAAAAACGCAACCACATCCTCAAAAATCTGCTGGAGGATTTCGCCGATAAGCGGCTTGATCTGCGCCCCTCACGAATCGGCAATCTCGATGTCATCGGCAACGCCTACGAATACCTGATCGGCCGCTTCGCTGCCGGCGCGGGCAAGAAAGCCGGCGAATTCTACACCCCGCCCGAGGTTTCCAGCCTGCTGGCCCGCATCCTGGACCCTAAGCCCGGCGAGCGCATCTGTGATCCCGCCTGCGGTTCCGGTTCGCTGCTGCTCAAGTGCGCCGCTCATGTCCGCGAAACCCACGGCTCCCATAACTATTCCCTTTACGGCCAGGAGGCGATCAGTTCCACCTGGGCCCTGGCCATGATGAACATGTTTCTCCACAACGAGGACGGCCCCCGCATCGAATGGGGCGACACCCTGCTGGAACCCAAATTCGCCGAGGGCGACAAGCTGATGAAGTTCGAGGTGGTGGTGGCCAATCCGCCTTTTTCCCTCGACAAGTGGGGGGCCGACCAGGAAGGCGAGGAAACCAAACGCTTCAACCGCTGGCACCGGGGGGTGCCGCCCAAATCCAAGGGTGATTATGCCTTTATCAGCCATATGATCGAAACCACCACCGAGGGAACCGGCCGGGTCGGGGTCATCGTGCCCCACGGGGTGCTGTTCCGGGGCGGGGCCGAAGGCCGGATCAGAAAGGCCTTGATCGAAGAAAATCTGCTGGACGCGGTTATCGGTCTGCCCGCCAACTGCTTCTTCGGCACCGGCATCCCGGCCGCTATTCTGATCTTCCGCCGCGAC
Organism: Desulfurivibrio modestus; assembly: GCF_044068625.1. NCBI lineage: Bacteria > Pseudomonadati > Thermodesulfobacteriota > Desulfobulbia > Desulfobulbales > Desulfobulbaceae > Desulfurivibrio > Desulfurivibrio modestus. Next base: position 1,683 of record NZ_JBIPKH010000036.1, on the reverse strand, counting down.
CGGGGCGAGCGCACCGATGTCCTTTTCATCGACGCCAGCCGCGAGTACGAGCAGAACAAGAATCAGAACAAGATCCGCGAGGAAGTCGAGGTCACGAAAATCGTCGAGACCTACCGCCTGCACCAGGCCATCGACAAATACTCCTATGCCGCCAACCGTGAGGAGATTGCGGAAAACGATTACAATCTCAATATTCCCCGTTACGTTGACACTTTTGAGGAGGAAGAGGAGGTGGATATCGACGCCGTCCAGCAGCGCATCGAAGGTCTGGAAAAGGAACTCGATCAAGTAAGGGCGGAGATGGCCCAATGCTTGCGGGAGCTGGGCCTATGAACAGGAAGAAAAAGCTCAATGCCTCCCCGGGTGCGCCCCCGGCGCCGACTGACTCGCCCTTTCTGCTCTATGGCGGAGACGATGAAAAGGTCCATGTGCGGGTGCTGCTCCAGGGCGAGACCTTGTGGCTGACCCAACGCCTCATGGCCGAGTTGTTTCAGACCACGGCGGACAACATCAGCCTGCACCTGAAAAATATTTACGCCGAGGGCGAACTGGAGGAGGCGGCAACTGCCGAGGATTTCTCGGCAGTTCAAAACGAGGGCGGCCGCGCCGTCCGCCGCAAGCTCCGGCACTACAATCTGGACGCCATCATTGCCGTGGGCTACCGGGTCAGTTCCCGGCGGGCCACCCGGTTCCGCATCTGGGCCACCCAGGTGCTCAAGGAGTACATTAAGAAAGGCTTCGTCCTGGATGACGAACGCCTCAAACAGGGTCAACAGGTCTTCGGTGAAGATTATTTTCGCGAGTTGCTGGAGCGGGTCCGCTCCATCCGGGCCAGCGAACGTCGCATCTACCAGCAGATCACCGACATCTTTGCCGAGTGCAGCGTGGATTACGACCCCAAGGCGGAAATCACTCAGAATTTCTACGCCATGGTCCAGAACAAGTTTCACTTCGCCATCACCGGCCAGACCGCCGCCGAGATCATCCACGCCAAGGCCGACCGTAACTCCCCCTATATGGGCTTGCTCACCTGGAAGAACGCCCCCAAGGGCCGGGTGCTGGCCTCCGATGTGACGGTGGCCAAGAACTACCTGGCCGAACCGGAAATCAAGCGGCTGGAGCGGACCATCTCCGGCTTTTTTGACTACATCGAGAACATCATCGAAAATCGCGTCCAGATGACCATGGCCGACATGGCCGAGGCGGTGGACAAGTTCCTGACCTTCAACGAATACCGGCTGTTGGCCGACAAGGGCCGAATCAGTAAGGCCCGGGCCGACCAGAAGGCGCTGGCCGAATACGCCGAGTTCAACCGGACCCAGAAGATTGAATCGGATTTTGATCGAGTGGTGAAGAAAACCAAGGCAATTTGGCAAAGAAATTCGGAAAGCAAGGGGCGGGGGAAGAAAAAATGACAAAACAAGTTCCAAGCCCCAGATACCAGCGACAACATTGGGAAAAAAGCTACGGTTCTATACCTGAGGGCTGGGACTTTGTAACAATCGGCTCGCTGTTCACGGAACGTCGCGAGAACAGCTCAAATATGAAGGATTTTCCACTGTATAGCTTTACGATTCAAGACGGTGTAACTCCAAAAACAGAACGATATGAACGCGGTTTTCTTCTCAAGGATGAGGACAATGAGTTCTCAGTTGTCCATTTCAATGATTTTGTATTCAACCC
>NZ_JBIPKH010000035.1:0-18535 GCF_044068625.1 Desulfurivibrio modestus | reverse complement strand
TCCGTCAACAGTCGGCGGCAGCGCCAACACCTTGACTACGATTGACAGGTTGACCACTGTCAACGGTTATCACGGCCAGCAATCGACCAAAGCCCAAAACTGCTGGAGCCCACGACCGGATTCGAACCGGTGACCTCTTCCTTACCAAGGAAGTGCTCTGCCGACTGAGCTACGTGGGCACATCAAACAAAAATGCGGAACGGCACCCATCAGGCCGGTACTGTTTCGGCTGGAGCGGGAAACGGGTCTCGAACCCGCAACCCTCAGCTTGGAAGGCTGATGCTCTACCAATTGAGCTATTCCCGCCTTGGTCCCATTCCGGGCATATAAGCAAATGGTGGAGGGGGGAGGATTCGAACCTCCGAAGGCGTTGCCGACAGATTTACAGTCTGTTCCCTTTGACCGCTCGGGAACCCCTCCAGGTACTATCGCAAACAATAAAATCCGGCTGGCCGGCTTAGGCTCTGGAGCTGGCGATGGGACTTGAACCCGCAACCTGCTGATTACAAATCAGCTGCTCTGCCAGTTGAGCTACGCCAGCTTTGCAAGACGCGACACTCTACACGCTCGGCCGCCAAACAGCAACCATTTTTTGCCGGTCGGCCCGGCGAATTGTCCAACAAAAAAAACACCCGCCGGGAGTCCACGGACTCTCGGCGGGCGCTAATCAGCAATCGACTTTATTTTTCGAGCTTACCGGCAAAACCGCTTTCACGGTAGCGTTCGAAGGCCATGGCGAAGGTGCGATACACCATGTGGGCCAGCTTGGTGTAGGGGGTGTAGAAGAACAGCATGAACACCGACACCAGGTGGAGGAAGTAGAAGAGATAAGCCATGGAGGCCACGTCACCCAACCGGAAGAACTGGGCGGCCATGCCGGTGACACCAACGGCCATGATCACCCCGATCAGATACCAGTCGTAAAAGGTGGGGGCAGCCTTGCTCTCCTGCTCCATCCGGGAACGGTTTACCCAGAGGATGGCCACCCCGACGATCAGGGCGATGCCGGCCACGTTGGCCAGGATCTTGAAGGGGTCGCTCATGGCCAGGGGGACATGCAGCCCCTCGACGAACAAACCGATCACGTCCTTGCGGATCATGGCGTAGATGGTCACGGCAAACAGGGCGATGAAGGCAAAGAGCAGGGGCAGATGGCCATTGACCCGACTCTTATTGGTCCCACACTCGTTGAAGCGCTTGTGGGCCAGGATCTCCTTGATCGATGGCAGCAGAAACTGGCTGACAAACTGGATCACCGAAGGCCGGAAATTGCTGGTGGCCGGAATCTGGGCCGCCATCCCCTGCCACATGTTCGACACCCCTCGATAAAAGGCGTAGAGGGCGAAAACAAAGGCCGGCACGAAGATCAGGTCGATCAGGAGCACGTTCTGGGGCAAGCCGAAGTAATAGTTCTTGCCAAAGAAGTAGCCGAAATTGATCTCCCCTTCCGGCAGCTTCATCCCCCCGGAAAGCCACCAGACCAGCCCGATGATCAGGGTGGGGATCAGAATCATGATGGGCAGATTCTTGCCATCGCTGCAGAGCTTGGCCAATCCCTGGGGGAACCCGTAATGGGTATAGGCGTAAGCCCGGATCGCCCCCAGCACGTCACCCGGCTTGGCGCCCCGGGGACAGTAGGCGGTGCAATCGCCACACTGATGACAAAGCATCACGTCGGGATCCGCCACCAGCTTGTCCTTCAACCCCCACTGCGCCCAGATCATCTCTTTGCGCGGGAAGGGCTTGCCATCGGCGGAAAGCGGGCAGACCACCGAGCAGGTGGCGCACTGATAGCACTTCTTCAGGGTGTCGCCGCCGGCACTCTTCAGATACTTGATAAACTCAAGATCGGGTTGAACCTTCATTCCTTCAGACATTTGCAGTCTCCCTCCCGTTAGCTTTAGAAACCCTTGAAGGGGTTCGGACCCAGTTCCTTGATCTCCTCGATGAACTCATTGATCACCTCGGAAACCGTGTCATAATCGGTAATCGCCACCTGGCGCACCCCGCAACGCTCCGGCTCCAAGCCCAGCGAACCCAGGGTTTCACCAATGTTGGCCATCCGTTTGTCGGCAATTTCACTGCCCTTGACAAAATGGCACTGGTAGTCGTCGCCAAACTTGCAGCCCAGGAGCAGGGCTCCATCCATCCCCGAGGAGAGGGCGTCCTTGATCCAGACCATGTTCACCGAGCCCAGGCAGCGGACGGGAATCACCCGCACCAGGTTGTTGAGGCTGATCCGGCGCATGGCGGCCATGTCCAAAGCGGGATAGGCGTCGTTTTCACAAACGAAGGCGACAATCCGCATTTTGTCCTCGTCATCATCGGGAACGTCCACCGACTTGACCATGGAGCCGATCATGTCGATGCTGTAGTTCTTGAAGCCGATGATCCGCTCGGGGCAAGCACCCATGCAGGTACCGCAACGGCGGCAGCGGGTGGGGTTGGGCAGCGGGGTACCCTTGGCATCGTCGTCCAGGGCGCCGAAGGGGCACTCCTCGGTGCAACGCTTGCACTGGGTACAGCGCTGGAAATAGAACTCGGGATAGGAACCGTCGCCGGAGCGGGGATGAACCGCCACCCCGCGATCGGCGCTCTCGATGCACTGAATCGCCTTCAGGGCCGCGCCGCAAGCATCATCGATGGTTTCCACCATATCGGTGGCCTTGCGCACCCCGCCGCAGGCATAGACCCCGGTCCTCCGGGTCTCATAGGGGAAGCAGATGAAGTTGGAGTCGGCGTAACCGTCGAACAGCTCCAAGTCGAGGAAAGCAGGTCCCTGGCGATAGGAGAGGTTGATGGTGGGGGCCAGGGCGGTGGTGGGTTTCATCCCGGCGCCCAGAACCACCATATCCACTTCAAGGTCCAGATCTTCCTGGAGCAGGGTATCCTTGGTCTTGACCACCAGGCCGCTACCGGACTCCTCGACCCCGGTGACGGTGGCTTTGGTCAGGAAGATGCCGTCATTGTTCTGGGCACCCTTGTAGAACAGCTCCATGTTGCCCGGAGTCCGCATGTGCTGATAGAGCACGTAGGCCTTGCCATCGGGATTATCCTCCCGGACATAGCCGGCCTGCTTAAGGGCCACCATGCTGGTCACCGAGTTGGCATAGGGGAAGTCCTTGTCATGCTCCTCGCCGCCGGGGCTCTGAATAAAGGCGACGTTGGCCGGGACCTTGCCCTCTTTGGCCAGCTTTTCAAACTCGGCATTGGTAACCACGTTTTTCAGCTTGCCATGGCCCAGATGCTCGAACTCGGATACATCGGCCGGTACCCAACCGGTGGCCAAAACCACGGCACCGACGATCTCGGCGGCGGGGTTGGCCTCGGTATACTTTTTGTAACCGGCATTGGGGTCTTCCATCTCCCCCTTGTCGATCTTATCCTGCATATCGACGGTGACCCGGCTGGGAGCGTCCCACTCACTGCGGGTTCCGGCTTCCTTGAGGGTAATCTGGTAGGCACCGGGGGCGCCGGCGACCCGGGCCACTTCGGTGCTGGTTTTGACGGTGATCCGGGAGTCGGTTTGCACGGCGCTGACCAACTCCTGGATGGAGGATTCCTCCAGGGCGTTCCAGGGAGCCTTGGTGGGCAGCTGCTTACGCCAGCCCAGCGCCTTGCCCCCCAGCTTGTCGGCTTTTTCCACCAGCAGGACCTCGTGGCCGGCCTTGGCCGCCTCGCGGGCCGCGGTAAGCCCCGCGATACCGCCACCCATCACCAGAATCCGGCGATTGGTGGTTTCCTGCTTGTAGGGCACCGGCAGGTCGATCTTCTTGGCCTGGGTGCAGGCAATCCGCATATAGTCCTGGGCCAGTTCGTTGGTGAACTCGTCAATCACCTCCTGGCTGCGATCATCACTGGGCTTTTCCGCCGACCAGACCACGCCTTCCCGCAGGTTGGCCCGGACGGTGATGGTCTCCGATCCGAAGTTGAACTCCTCTTTCCAGACCCGGGGAGAACAGGCGCAGATGACGGGGACATTAACCCCCTCGTTGGCCATGTCGTCCTTGATCATCTGACGGCCGGCCTCGCCACAAACCGCTTCGTGGGTTTTGGCGGTCATCCCGTTTTCCTGGGCGATGGCGCTCAGCCCGTCGATATCCAGGGCCTCGCCGATACCGCAACCGGTACAAATATATACTCCGTACTTCTTATCCATATTTTTTTACCTCCTCGACGCTTGAATCGCTTTCATTGCCGCCGCCGTGGCGCTCTGGGCGCAGGTCACGACGTCGGACGCCTTCTTGGCGCAACCCGCGGAAATCATCCCTTCCTCCTTAGATAGGACGAAGCCGTTGACATCCGTGTCCACTCCAAGCGCCTTGGCCTGGTCGAGAGCCGGTTGCATGCCGGTGGCCAGAATGGCCAGATCGGCCTTGACCTTGACCTTGTCACCGCTCACGGCATTTTCCGCCACCAGGGTAACCGAGCCATCGCTTTCGGCGATGATGTCGGCAACCTTGCCCTTGATCCAGGTTATTTTTTCATCGGCCTTCAGTTTTTCCCGGAACTTCTCATATTTGCCGGGGGTGCGCAGATCAATATAGAAGACGGTGATCGGGGCTTCCGGATACTGGGCGCGGATATAGTTGATCTGCTTCAGGGAAGCCATGCAGCAGATATAGGAGCAGTATTCCAGATGGTTTTCGTCACGGGAACCGGCGCACTGAACAAAGGCGAAGCTGGCCGGCTCGGCGTTGTCGCCGGGGCGCAGAATTTTGCCGCCGGTGGGACCGCTGCTGGAGGCCAGACGCTCCATCATCATGTTGGTAATGATCGCCGGGCTGGAGCCGAACTTGAGATTTTCCATCTTGGTGGGATCATAGGGATTCCAGCCGGTGGCCCAAACAATGCTGGCAACCTCAACGGTCATTTCCCTTTCCTGCATCTCCAGCTCAACCGCGTCATATTTGCAGGCGGCGAGGATGCCATCCAGGCTGGCCTGGCTGCAGGCGGCCTTGTCCAGAACGTAGCGGGCCGGAAAGGCATGATCGTGGACCTTGCGTACCGCCTTGACCTTGTCCATCCCGAAGTTGAAGGGGTTGTCAATCTCATCCTGACAGGCGTCGGAGCAGGCTCCGCAGCAGGTGCAGTTGCTGTTGATGTAGCGGGGACGGCTGAGCAGGGTTACCTGATAGCTGCCGGGACCGCCACTGACACTCTTGACCTCGGTCATGGTGTGGACCCGGATTTTGCGGTTGTTTTTCAGCCGCTGATAGTTGATCTCCAAGCCGCAGGAAGGCGGGCAAAGCTTGGGAAAATACTGGTTGAGCTGGGCAACGCGCCCACCCAGGTAGGGGTTCTTCTCCACCAGAAAGACGTCCTGGCCGACCTCGGCTGCCTCGAGAGCGGCCGTAAGCCCGCTTATGCCGCCACCTACGACCAATACAGCACCTGCGGGTGCGCTGCGTTCATCTGTCATGCCTCTTCCTCCATTTCATTAAGGTAAAATAGGACACACCAGCTAAAGTTCATCACCATGCCCCACGGGGGTCCACGGTGGGCTTATGCCTTGTCACGTTTGACTCAAGCCGGGGTTCAAAGGTCGCGAGCCACCGCTTCAATCAAATGAAACCTGTAATCTTGACGCAAAACGGGGAAATACTCCAAATACGCAAAGCAAACAAGAATAATCATCCCCTTCCATAGAAAAAATCTCCAGGCGTCGAAATCGACGCCTGGAGATCTCAGTTCACCGCTTAACCGTCACCGGCTAAACCTTGCTCCTGGCAATTAAACCCAGGGCTCGGTCTCGACGATGTTGATGCAGTTAACCTTCTCACACTTCCACTCCTGGGTCTTGGGGTCGAAGGTGGAGTTAACGAAGGCCTTCCAGTTTTCTTCGTCAACGGTCGGGTAGTCGGAGCGATAGTAGAAGCCCGGGTAGCGGGATTCCTTCCGGAACTCGATGTGACGGATATGGGTCTCTACACACCAGATCCGATGGTAGTTTTCCCAGGCCCGCATCAACTCATGCAGGTCGCCGGCAGCCATCAGCTCGGCATCTTCGCGCAGCATCCGCAGGAGATCCAGGCAGATGTTGAGCAGTTTGCCGGAGGTCATGTAATAGGTGGCCACACCACCGCCGTACTCGTCGGTGGCCTTCATCAGGCGCATCATCAGACCGGCGGGCTTGCAGTAGTTGGGGTTGACGTCGGCAGCGGTGGTCTTGCCAACATGCTCGAGGTAGCGCTTAACCGGAGCGTAAACCTCATCGGCATACTCCTGGGCGCTCTTGGGCAGCTCGGGCTTGAAGTCAGCATTATCGCGGCAGTACTTAACCATCTGCTTGGCCACGATCCGACCTTCGGCGTGGGAGCCGGAGGAGAACTTGTGACCGGAAGCGCCAACGCCGTCACCGGCGGTGAAGAGACCGTCAACGGTGGTCATCCGGTTGTAGCCCCACTTGTACTGGTGGCTACGGGGACCATCAACGGTGGGGACCCAGTCCTCGTTGGGGCCGGAGGTCCAGATGCCGCAGCAACCGGAGTGGCTGCCCAGCATGTAGGGTTCGGTGGGCATGATCTCGCTACCGACCTTCTCGGGCTCGATGTTCATACCGGCCCAGAGACCGGCCTGACCAACGGACATATCGAGGAAGTCTTCCCATGCCTCACTCTCAAGGTGCTTCCAGAACTTCATGACGCTCTTCTCGTCCATGCCGGCGGCGCGACGCTCTTCCAGGAAGGCGTTCAGCGCCACGTCGGTGGCCATGTAGATCGGGCCGCGACCGGCTTTGAGCTCGTTGAGCATCAGGTGGTTACGCAGGCAGGTGGGGGTCACGGGGGACGCGCCGTAGGGCATGAACTTGGAGAGTTCGTCCTTGACCGAATCGGTGTTGGCGTAGAACTCACCCAGACCGTTCTGTACTTTGGCCTTGAAGAGGAGGAACCAGGCGCCTACCGGGCCATAACCGTCCTTGAAACGGGCAGGCGTGAAGCGGTTTTCCATCATGGTCAGGGTGGCGCCGACCTGGGCGCACATGGTGTAGGTGGAGCCGGCATTCCATACGGGATACCAGGCGCGACCCTTACCTTCACCGGTGGACCGGGGACGGAAGATGTTTACCGCACCACCACAGGCGCAGAGCGCGGTCTTGCAGCGGAAAACGTGAACCTTGTTTTCCCGGGTGGAGAAACCGACCGCGCCGGCGATCTGGTTTTCCTTGTTCTTGTCCAGGATCAGCTTAACGATGAAAACGCGCTCCATGATGTTCTCTTCACCGAGAGCGGTCTTGGCCGGCTCGGCGACGATGCACTTGTAGGACTCACCGTTGATCATGATCTGCCACTTACCGGTCCGCACCGGGGTGCCGCCTTCACGCAGGGAGGGGGCGGGCTTGGCGCCGTCCAGGTTCTCACCCTTGTCGTCCTTCTTCCAGATGGGCAGGCCCCACTCTTCGAAGAGCTTGACCGACTCGTCAACGTGACGGCCCAGGTCATAGATCAGGTCTTCCCGAACCACGCCCATCAGGTCGTTGCGGACCATCTTGACGTAGTTTTCGATCTTGTTCTCACCGATGTAGGTGTTGATGGCGGAGAGACCCTGTGCCACGGCGCCGGAACGCTCCATGGAGGCCTTGTCAACCAGCTTGATCTTGAGGTCGGCCGGGGCCCACTTCTTGATTTCAAAGGCGGTGCCGCAAGCGGCCATACCACCGCCGATGATCAGAACGTCGACGTCATGCTCAACAACTTCGGGGTTGGCCACGGCGGGCAGTTCGCCAAGAGGCTTATTCGGTAACGCCATAATTAAGTTCTCCTTAAGTATATGGTTCTTTAATGATTAATTCAGTCGTCGCCAAAAACTTACTTGGCCAACATGGTCGGCTGGAGCAGCTCTTTTTCCAGCAAGAGCCTCTCGTCATCCAGGTTTTCGCCCTTGCCGTCGGTGTAAGCATTGGCCGCGCCCTCGGCGGTGGTCCGGATCGGGAACTTGAAGCGCTTCATGTTGCCGTTACGGAACTTTACGGTCCACATGATCGAGTCGGAGCTCCGCATCGGATGCACCTGACCGCCCATGGGGACGAAGTCGTTGTAGCCGCGGACGAAGATGGCGCCCTGCGGACAGATCTTTACGCAAGAGTAGCACTCCCAGCACGCGTCGGGCTCCTGATTGTAAGCCTTCATCTCGTCCTTGTTCAAGACCATCAGGTCGTTGGGACAGATGTACATGCAGGCAGTTTTGTCACCGCCCTTGCAACCATCACACTTTGAAGGATCTACATAGCTCGGCATTCACAAACCTCCTCAAAAATTGAGTTTGAATTTTGTCGATTCAGGTTCCCGGCGGAAACCGAATCCACGGTACCTTATCCAGACAGCTTGTTACTGTTTAACACCTGATTTTAAGAAATCAGCCCGATTCACCCCACAGGGGGAATAAACCAAGGCGACCCATTCGCAGCTAAGGAAAAAACGAGTTTTTCAAAAAAATGAAGGGGCGCTCATATTTTCTGACTCAGGGATCTATAATTTTTCACCTGGCAAATGTCAAGAAAAAAACTCCCCGTTCGGGCGACGTTTCAGGGGACGCTTTAACGGTTGACACATACCACCCGGCTGAGTATTTTTCCCGGCTCACCAATAATGATACTGTAACAGCCGGGACCGGCCCCGAGACCAGCAGAGGATCTCCAATATGACCCAGCAAGCAACAGAAAGCAACAGCCCCAGCCTTTTCGCCAAAAACCCCAGCAATATCATGCCCCACAAGCTGACCCTGGAGAGCAAGCTGCGTTTCCGCTGCCATCCTGGAGTCTCGTGCTTCACCGCCTGCTGCGGCAACATCAACATAGTGCTGACCCCTTACGATATCCTGCGCATTCGCCGGGCCCTCAACCTGCCGGCCCAGGAGTTCCTGCTCCGCTTCACCACCCCGGTCTACCTGGAGCAGACCGATCTCCCCGGGGTCAAGATCCTGCTTGATGAAGATGGCCGCTGCCCCTTCGTAACCGCGGAGGGCTGCACCATCTACCCCTACCGCCCCACCACCTGCCGTTACTATCCGGTGGGGATGTCCTACTTTCGCGAGGCGCCCGCCGACAAAAACGAAGCCTCCATCTCCGAGGAGTTTTATTTCCTGGTCAAGGAGGATCACTGCAAGGGGCATCAGGAGGAGATGACCCAAACCATCCGGGAGTGGCGAATCGATCAGGGGATCGATGAATCGGACCTCATGAACAAGGAGTGGATGGAACTGGTGATGCGGCGCAAGTCCTTCGGGCGGCAGGCCACCTTAAGCGAGCCGGCCAAGCGGATCTTCTTCATGGCCAGCACCGACCTGGACAAATTCCGGGAGATGGTCTTAAGCCCCTCGTTCCAGAATACCTATGAATTCGACGAGCAGGCCCTGGCCAAGCTGCGCGAGGATGACGTTGAATTAATGCTGTTCTCTTTTCGCTTTCTAGCCGCCACCATTTTCGGCATTCCCGACTCCGGGCTCAAAGTTAAGGAGGAGCGGCTTAAGCAGAAGATCGAGCAGATGAAACAGGATCGGGACCAAGCGGAACAACGGGCCGAAGAGACCTACAAGGAGCTGCTCAAGGACCATGAGGAGCTGAAAAAGCAGGTTGGGGAGAGCAAAAAAAAGGGCCGTTAAGCCCCCCCTGCTCAGGTGGCCAGCAGCGGCAGAATTATCCTGAAGGTTGTTCCCCGGCCGGACTCGCTGGCCACCTCTATCTCCCCCCGGTGGCCGGCGATGATGTTTTTGACGATGGCTAAACCCAGGCCGGTGCCCCGATGCTTGTCGGTGTAAAAGGGGGTGAAGATGCGCCCTCGCCGATCGGCGGGGATTCCTACCCCGGTGTCGGTTATCTCCAGAATTACCACCTTCTCGCCATCCTCCTTGGTTCCCCGCCGACTGCGTACCCCCAGCTTCCCCCCCTCGGGCATGGCCTGAACCGCGTTGAGCAGAATATTGAGCAGCGCCCGATAGATCTGTTCCCGATCGAAGATAAAGGCTGGCAGGGCCGGATCCAACTCCAACCGCAGCTCAACCCCGCTCTTCTCCAGTTCCGGGGTGACAAAGGCCGCGGCCTGGCCCACCACTTCGTTTAAAGGCTCCCGGGAGAGCTTGGGTGTTTGCGGCCGGGCAAAATCGAGAAACTCCCGCACGATCCCATCCAGCCGCGAGGTCTCCTGGACGATTATTTCAGCCAGATGCTCGTTGCCCGGGGCCAGGCTTTGCAGCCTTTTACCCAGAATGGCGGCGGTGCTGCGGATAATTCCCAGGGGGTTTTTGATCTCATGGGAGACCGAAGCCACCATCTTACCCAGGGCGGCCAGTTTCTCGTTCTGGTGCAGCTGCTCCTCCAGCCGGCGCCGCTCCTCGGCCCGCTTCTCCATGATCTCCTCGGCCCGGGCCACAATGACCCGCAGGACCACGAAAAGGGCCGACATGATCAGCATGGAGATCAGCCCCACCCAGAGCTGAAAGCGGGCGATCTCCTCCATCTCCTCGGAGAGATCCTGGTTCACCGCGATCACCCCCATGACGATATCGGGTTTGTCGTCCAAGGGGGTATATTGGATGAAGGGGATATAGGTTTGCAGGGTCGAAGAACCCGGAGCCACCCAGGGCAGCACCCCCCACATGGCCCCTTCGGTCAGCAGCCGGGAGACATTCTCTCCGGCCAGGGCCCGGCGGTACTCCTCCCCCCCCACATCTCGGCGCCCGATCTGCTCGGTAATGGTGCTGTAGGAGATGATATTTTCCCGGGAATCGAAAATGGTCACCGACTGGATCCGCATCCCATGGGTGGCGCTGCGCACCACCGCATCCAGCAGTTGGTACTGCTCGGGGGTCCGCAGGGCGATTTTGCCGTACTGCAGAACGGTGGGCACCACAAATTGCTGAAAAACCTGATGACTCAGGTTTTCGGTTACCACCAGGGCATAGGCCTCGCTGCGCTCGAGCAGCACCCGCTTGGCGTGGTTGGAGATCAGCCAGGAGAGGGCCAGGGTGAAGACCAGAAAGACCGCCAGACTGGTGAAAGAGAAAAATTTCACCAGCTGGAAAGGCTTGCGGGCCCCCAATTCCCCGCCGTCGACAGCCTGCCCCACCCACCTAACCATCACAGACCCCACAAGCCTTACAGGCGCCCACCCGGCAGCCCTGGCCGCTCTTGCCGGCCAGGGCCCGCTTATACTCGGCGGCCAGAAAACGCGCCGTCAGGCCGGGGTCGACAATCTCCCAGGGGAAGATTTCCCCCTCGGCGCGCGGGCGGCTGGCATACCAGGCGGGATCGATCCCCAGCTCGCTCAGTTGCCGCCGCCAGTTACCCCTCTTCTCGCCGGCGGCCATGGCGATCAGGGCCAGGCCCAGGCGGCGATCGCCCCGGGCCACAACCGCCTGGAAATAGGCCTTGTCGGGGGCCTCGGCACTGATCCTGACATTGGCCTCCCCGGCCAACTCTCCTTGCAGCAGCTTAAGGCGGCGGCTTAATTCGGCCACTCCGGCGAAGGGATGGTACTGAAAAGGGGTCCATGGTTTGGGCACGAAACTACTGACACTCAGTTGAATTTCGGTGAGCCGCCCCCGGCTCCGCCCCAGGGCCAGCAATCTCCCCTTAAGCCGGCGGATCATCCCAACCAGCTCCAGCAGGTCCCCATCCTCCTCCCCCGGCAGTCCCAGCATGCAGTATAGTTTCAAGGTGGTGACCCCGATGGCGGCCAGCTCCTCACCGGCCCGCAGCACCGCCTCCTCGGACAATCCCTTGTTGATTATCCGCCGCAAGCGCTGGGAGGCCCCGTCGGGGGCCAGCACCGCGGTTTTGATCCGGCTGGCGGCCAGCAATTCCAGCAGGGCCGGGGTCAGGGCGTCGGCCCGCAGGGATGAGAAGGAGAGACTCTTGCCCCGCTCGGCGATCAACCCGCTGATGGCCGCCAGGGTTTCCGGGGCGGCCATCTCCATGCCCAACAGCCCGACCCGCTGGATTTCCGGAGGACAGTGAGCCAGGGCGGCCCGGATTGCCGCCGGTGACCAGAGCCTTGGCGGCCGGTAGATAAAGCCGGCGGCGCAGAAACGGCAAGCCCGGCTGCAGCCCCGGCCCAGTTCCACCAGAAAAAGATCGCTGAACTCCGCCTGGGGACTGAGCAGGCGGGAATAACCGGCCACCTCCGGCTCCCGCAACAACGCCGGAACCACGCGGGTCGGAGCGTCTCCCTCCACAGTCATCGCCAGCAGGCGGCCCTGCTCGTCGTAACTCGGGTGGTAAAGGCCGGGGACATAGCAGGCGGAAAAGGCGGCGGCCAACCGGGGGAGCAGTCGGCGCCCCAGGCGCGGCCACTGCTCCACCAAAAATTGCAGCACCGGCGGCAGAGCGACCTCCGCCTCCCCCAGGATAAAAAGGTCGGTGGCGGGGGCCAGGGGTTCGGGATTGAGCCAGACGCCAACCCCGCCGCCGATCACCAGGGGGTGGTCATCATCGCGGGCGGCGGCCTCCAGGGTAAGGCCGCCGGCGGCCAGGAGTTCCAGCAGGGCCAGGCTGTCGCCCTCAAAGGAGAGGGAGTAGCAGACCAGGGCGAAGTCGGTCAAGGGGCGGCCCGACTCCAGGGAGAGGGGGCGATCACCGGCGGCGGCCAGGACAAAACGTTCAGCCACCACTGCGGGATGCTCGTTGAGCAGATCATAAACCAGCTGCCAGCCCAGGTTGGAGGCGGCAACAGCGTAGGTGTTGGGGAAGATCAGGGCCACCGGCAGCCGATCGGTCCATTTTTTGCGCCAGGTGCCCCGCTCCCCGGCCAGCAAGCCCCCGGGGGTCTTTTGGTTTCCTCGCCCCCGGCGACCGCTTCCGGCGGCGGGGAGGGCGGACCGGCGCCCCACCCTTTGGCGGCTGGCCATGGTCGTTTACCGTTAACTCTCGTTTTTGCGCAGGAATGTCGGGCGTTCAAAATCCTCCTCGAAGATGGTGGCCGGAAACCCCTTGCGACCACCCTGGCCCGTGGCGGCATGGCCCGAACCGCACCGGGCGGTCAGGGGCAGCTGCTGGGCCTTGGCCTCGCGCCGGGGCACCAGGGGGCGGACATTGTCGTTCACCTCCTCGAAATCCTCGATGGCCCGGATCCCGGTGGCAATCACCGTAACCCGCAGCTCATCGCCCAGATTATCATCGAAGATCACCCCCAGAATGATGTTGGCGTCCTCGTGCACCTCCTCATAAATCTTGGTGGTGGCCTGGGTAACCTCGGCCATGGTCAGGGTGTCCTGGCGGGCGGAAATATTGACCAGCACCCCCTTGGCGCCGTCGATGCTGATATCCTGCAGCAGGGGGCTGGCGATGGCCATGGTGACCGCCTCCACCGCCCGGTTCTCCCCCACCCCGTGCCCAGCCCCCATCAGAGCCGGGCCCATTTCGTTCATCACCGTGCGCACATCGGCGAAGTCGGGGTTGATATAACCGGGGAGGTTGATCAGGTCGGTGATCCCCTTAACCGCCTGGACCAGAACATCATCGGCCATCTTCATGCCGTCGATGAATCGGGTTCCCTTCTGGGCCAGGGAGATCAGGCGATCATTGGGGATGGTGATGATGGTATCGACGTGGGCCTTCAGCTCCTGCCAGCCGGCGTCGGCATTCTTCATCCGACTGCGCCCTTCGAAGGCAAAGGGTTTGGTGACCACTCCCACGGTCAGCGCCCCCAGCTCCTTGGCCACCCGGGCCACCACCGGCGCTCCCCCGGTACCAGTGCCGCCACCCAGACCGGCGGTGACGAAAACCATGTCGCTGTCCTTAAGTACGTTGCGGATCTCCTCCAGCGACTCCTCGGCGGCCTCCTGGCCGACACTGGGTTTGGCTCCCGCCCCCAGGCCCTTGGCCAGGTTGGGCCCGAGCTGCATCCGAATGTCGGCCTTGGACTGCTCCAGGGCCTGCATGTCGGTGTTGCCGGCGATGAACTCCACCCCGACCAAGCCGCTCTCCACCATGGTATTCACTGCGTTGCCGCCGCCGCCGCCCACGCCGAACACCTTGATCCTCGCCCGCGATTCCGATTCCGCCAGTTTGAAAGACATACCCTAGCTCCCTTGGTTAACTATTACCACGCCCCTGGTGGACAATTTTATCCGCTCTCTTAGCAGTGATCATATTACGCTTTTAAACCAATCCTTCATCCGGCTGCCCAGCCGGGTAAGCATCTTGCCGGAACGGGCCCGGAAGCCGGTGGCCGGATCGTGCCGCATCCCGTAAATCACCAGACCCACCCCGGTGGCCCATTTGGGGGACGCGGTCACCTCGACGGGCCCGCTGACATTTTCCGGATACCCCACCCGCACCGGCAGATCGAAAATCTGCTCGGCCAACTCCTCCATATGCTCCAGCATGGCGGTACCGCCGGTCAGAACGATCCCGGCATTGACCAGCTCTTTGTAACGGGAGTCGGTCAGCTCCTGATTGATCAGGGTCAGCATCTCCTCCACCCGGGGCTCCAGGATCTCACCCATCACCCGCCGGGAAAGCTTGCGGGATTTGCGGCCCCCCACACTGGGCACCTCGATGATCTGATCCTTGTCGATCATGGCGGCCAGGGCACTGCCATACTCCTCTTTCAACCGCTCCGCCTCCTTAAGGGGGGTGCGCAGGCCGATGGAAAGATCGTTGGTCAGGTTGTGCCCCCCCAGCCCCAGGACAAAGGTGTGCTTGATGGTCCCGCCGGCAAAAACCGCCAGATCGGAGGTGCCGCCGCCGATATCCAGCAAGCCAACCCCCAGATCCATCTCCTCGCGGGTCAGTACCGCTCCGGCCGAAGCCAGCGGTTCCAGCACCACGTCGGCCACGTTGAGCCCGGCCCGATTACAGCACTTGACGATATTGTGGACCGCGCTCACCGAGCCGGTGACGATATGGACATCGGCCTCCAGCCGGACCCCGTTCATGCCGATGGGGTCCTGGATATCGGGCTGCCCGTCCACAATGAACTCCTGGGGCAGAACATGAATAATCTCCTGATCGGGGGGCACCGGCACCGCCCGGGCCGCGTCCACCACCCGGTCGATGTCATCCTGGTGGATTTCGCCGGAACGGATCGGAATCAGGCCATGGGAGTTGAAGCCCTTGATATGGCTGCCGGCAATCCCCACGTACACCGCCCCGATCTCGCAGCCGGCCATCTCTTCGGCCTCTTCAACCGCCTGCCGGATCGACTGCACGGTGCTCTCAATATTGACCACCACTCCGCGCCGCAAGCCCACCGAAGGGGCGTGCCCAACTCCGATTATCTTCACCCGGCCATCCAGCACCTCAGCCACCACCGCGCAGATCTTGGTGGTGCCGATATCCAGTCCGACCAGCAGTTCTCCTCGCTCTTCCTTACCCATTGCCTGTGCCTCTCTAAAATCCCGCCGCCACTCTCTCAACCGCCGGCTCTTACCACCAAAACCTGATTGGGCTGATAGTCCATGTGGATGGCGGCGGTTTCCACAAATATCCGCTCCCGGTAGAGCCGGCTCAAAACCTGGACCAGCCGGTTATAATCACGGCCGATCTCCCGGCCATCCCCCAGGTGGATCGGGAAGGGACGGCTGACCAGAAAAAGGGTCATCTTACCATCCCCCCCCAAATTGATCTCCGAAATCCCCTGGGCCGGCAAAATCACCCCGCCACGACCGGCCAAACGGATCAGATTCAGGGACCGGCTCAACCCCAAGCGCTGCTCGCCCTGCCAGCCCTGCTCCCCCGGCAAAGCCGACAAACCGGTGATCACCGGGAAGTCCAGATCCTCCGGGGGCTGGGCCAGGGCGAAGGGAACCCCTTGGCGATCCAGGTAGTGGAGCCCGCCGGGCAGACTGAGCAGGGCCACCGGCCGCCGCTCCCGAACCACAATCTGCAAACGGTTGGGCCAGTCCCGCCGCACCAGGGCCGACTCCACCCAGTCATGGCTCTCCACCCGGGCCCTGATCTTACCAGCCGACAGGGCCAGCAGGTTGCTGTGAACATCAACCCCGCTCAGGCCCAGAATCTCTTTTTTGGTGGTGCGGGCGCAACCATCGATCCCGATGGCGGTGAGCTGAAAAAAGCTCCACTGACCCATCTGTTTCCAGACCAACAGCCCGGTCAACCCCACCCCCGCCAGCATCAGGGCCAGGATCAAGCCCACCAGGGCCAGCTTGCCCGCCAGTCTGGGAACCCAAGGACTTTGCCCGCCATATTTCTGTTTAACCGGTCTTTTCATGCAAACCCCAGCAAATGAACCTCCGGTTCCAGGCGCACCCCGCCATGGGCCGCCACTCGCTCCCGTACCTGCTCCATCAGGGCCACCAGATCGGCCGCGGTGGCCCCGCCGTCGTTGATCAGAAAGTTGGCATGCTCCCGGGCCACCATCGCGCCTCCCACCCTTAACCCCTTCAAGCCGGCCGCTTCGATCAGGCGGCCGGCGTAATCACCGGGGGGGTTTTTAAAAAAAGAACCGGCACTTAACACCCCCCGGGGCTGGCTTGCCCGCCGCTTTTGCAACAATTGGCGCATCCGGGCCCGAATTTCGGCAATCGGTCGCGGGGCCAGGGCCAGGATCACCGCGGCGATCACCTCCCCCGGGTCCACCCCCTCCAACCGGCGATAGCTGAACCGCAGCTCAGCGGCGGCCACCGTGCGCCGCCCCCCGGGACCAACCAGCTCCAGGGCTTGCACCCGCGCTCCCAGCGCCTCACCCCAGGCCCCGGCGTTCATCACCGCGGCGCCGCCGACGCTCCCGGGAATTCCCACCAGGAACTCCAGGCCGCCCAAGCCCCGTTCCTGGGCCCAACCCAGCAGGGCCGCCAGGCTGCAACCGGCCTCCACCCGGAGCAACCATTTGGCCCCATCCCCTTCCAGCCGACTGATCCGGCCCAAACGCCGGTCCAGCAGAATCACCACCCCGCCATAACCGCGATCGGCTACCAGCAGGTTGCTCCCCCGGCCCAGGACCCGCCGGGGGCAGCCATATTTTTCCAGCAGCGCCAGCAGGGTTTCCAGTTCGGCAATACTGCCGGGCCGAGCCAGCACCGCAGCCGGCCCCCCCACCCGCAGGGTGGTCAGGGGGGCCAGGGGCTCTTTCCGACGCAACTCGCCGGGCCAATTTGCAGAGAACAGCGGGCAACGCTCCGCGAAATCCTGGCACTCCGCGCCGGCCTTGCCGCAGCGCCCGTCGCTCATGGGGCCCCCGGCGTCTCCCGCCCCTTCTCTTGCAGGGCGGCCAGAATGGCCTCGCCGGCCCGCCAGATATTCCCCGCCCCCAGGGTCAACACCAGATCATCATCCCGGAGCATGGGGATCACCGCCGCCGGCAAATCCGCCAGATCAGCCACATACTCCACCGACTTCTGGCCGTGGCTGCGCAGGGCCCGGGCCAGGGCGTCACCGGCCACCTCGGCGATGGGCTCCTCGCCGGCCGGGTAGATATCGGCCAGCACCACCAGATCGGCATCGTGAAAGGCGGTGCAAAAGTCGGAGAATAGCCCGGCGGTACGGCTGTAACGATGGGGCTGGAACAACGTCACCAGCCGCCGCCGGGGCCAGGCGGAGCGCAGAGCGGCCAGGGTGGCGCGAATTTCGGTGGGGTGATGGCCATAATCGTCAATCACCGTGATGCCGTCAACCTCCCCCTTGATCTCCAGCCGCCGCTGGACCCCGCTGTAGTTGGCCAGGGCCTTGACGATGGCCGCGAAGGGGATGGCCAGTTCCAGCCCGAGAGCGATCACCGCCAGGGCATTATAAACGTTGTGCCGGCCCGGAACCGCCAGCTTGACCCGCCCCAGCAGCTCTCCCTTGCTCCAGACCTCGAAATCGGAGCCAAAACCCCGGGGGGTGATCTCCCGGCCCTGGACATCGGCCTGGGTGGTCAGGCCATAGGTGATGGTCCGCTTGTAAATCTGGGGCAGCAGGGAGGCCACATTATCATCATCCAGACAGAGGATGGCCGCCCCATAAAAGGGGATCCGGTTGATAAATTCCAGAAAGGCCGCCTTGACCGCCTCCAGGTTGGGGTAATGATCAACGTGTTCCAGGTCGATATTGGTGACGATCTCCAGCACCGGCGAAAGCTTGAGGAAGGAGCCGTCGGACTCGTCGGCCTCGGCCACCAGAAAATCGCCGGCCCCCAGTTTGGCGTTGGAGCCGAAACTGTTGACCTGGCCGCCGATCACCACGGTGGGATCCAACCCCACCTCCGCCAGCATGGTCCCGGCCATGGAGGTGGTGGAGGTTTTACCGTGGCTGCCGGCCACGGCGATGCCGTTGATCTTGAGCCGCATCAGCTCGGCCAGCATTTCGGCCCGGGGAATCACCGGAATCCCCGCCTCCCGGGCGGCCACCACCTCGGGATTGTCATTCTTGACCGCCGAGGAGATCACCACCACATCGGCCCCGGCCATCTGGCTGCCGTGATGGCCGATGCCGATGATCCCGCCCAGGGCGGCCAGCCGTCGGGTGATCGGACTTTCCCGCAGATCGGAACCGCTGACCCGGTAGCCCAGGTTGAGCAGCAGCTCGGCGATCCCGCTCATTCCGATCCCGCCGATCCCGACGAAGTGGATATGTTGATTCTTTTTATACATTTTTTCC
>NZ_JBIPKH010000034.1:0-19110 GCF_044068625.1 Desulfurivibrio modestus | reverse complement strand
GGATTTTGAGAATAAACGGCATGAGCACCGGGGTAGGCCGCGATCTCCTCGCAAATACGGGCAAGCTGCAGCCACAAACCCCAATCCTGGCCCCTTCTAACTTCCGGCATGAATCTTTTACCCAACGCTTCACTGTCATACATGGCGGTCAGACAACCGATGGGGCACCCCTCCAGCAGCTGGCGGTACGAAAGCCGGTCGGGAGGCTGAAAAAGCTTACGCTCTTCAGCGGCAGCGCCGTTGGCAATATAGTAGGCACCGTAACTGAACCGAATTCGGTTCTGCTCCATAAAGGCAACCTGGCTCGCCAGTTTTTCCGGCAACCAGAAGTCATCGGCATCGAGAAAGGCCACAAACCGGCCGGCTGCCGCTTCGATCCCCAGGTTCCTGGCCCGACCCGCCCCGGAATTACGCTGCAAACGCAGGGTCTTAATCTGCCCGTTGCCCTCCGCCGCCAGCCGGGCAACAATTTCAGCCGTGCCGTCAACGGAAGCGTCGTCGATGATTATATGCTCCCAGTCGGTAAAGGACTGGGCAACCACGGACTCATGACAGCGCTCGATGGCGGCAGCCGCGTTATGGGCCGGGGTAATAACCGAAACCAAGGGCCTACGCCGCATTCTTAGCCCTCCGGTGACACAGTTCCTGGTAAAATTTGATCAACTTTTGCCCTTCCCGTTCCCAGTTATAGATAGTTCGCACCAACTCCCGGCCTCTCCTGCCCATCGCCAGGGCCTCTTCGGGATGACCCCGCAGCCAGTCCAGGGCCTTGCCCACCGCCTCGGGATCTTCCGGATCAACACACAGACCCACGCCATTATCCACAATCAACTTGCGCCATCCGGGGAAATCCGAAGCAACAATGGGCAGCCCGGCCGCCATATATTCGAAAAACTTGGTCAGCTCCTTCTCCCGATAATGAGGGGTGTCGGGAAAAAGGGCCAACCCCGCCAGCCAGTCCTGGCTACGATATGCCGCCATAATCTCCTTGAACGGGATATAACTGCCAACCCCGGTCAACCGCAAGCTGGAAGCCGCGTCGCCCGCCTCCAGCCGCATGGCCGCCGCCAGGCCAGGCGGGCAAAGGCCGACTGAGCAGACGGTAAAATCCGGGCGGCACCGGGCCAAACGCGCCAACTGCAAAGCCCCCCGGTCCAGCGAAAGATTACCGGTGTACAAAACCCTGTTTGCCTGGGAATTAAAGGCTGGCCCGCAAGCCAGCAGGCTCAGCCTTGGATAGTTCAAAACCGGCAGAGCGGCGGGAAAACGCCGGGCATAATACTTTTCGGCAATAACCGGGTAAAAAAGCCTGGCGGCCCAACATTCCACCGCTCCCGCCACCCGAGCAGCCAACAGCCCCAAAATACCAGGCAGATATTTTTTCTGCCGCAAAGAAGTAAGGTAATCTTCATGGATATCATAGACCACCGGCCGTCGCTTGGCGAGCAAAAGCCAAGCCCAAGGAAGCAACTCGGGATCATGGAGATGGTAGATATCGGCATCCAGACGCCAGGCCCGAATGATCGCCCGGGGGGCGGTAACGAATATTCGCCGCAAGCGGCAACGGTTACCCGGCGCAACGGGAATCACCGTTACCCCGTCATGGCCGGTTGCCGACAGGTCACCGGTGACCAGAGTGGCGCGCCAGCCCGCTGCCAGCACCTCGGCCAACTGCTTGCCTCGGATACGCGGATCATCGGCATGATGCACCGAGCTTACATGGACTATATGCCTGCTTGTCAAATTGCACTCATTGTTGGATTCAACCTTAACACACTGTCCGAAAATTGGAGACCACCTCTAAGGCTGCCTGCAGAAGTTACCAAACGGTCAAGACATGCTCGTAAGCAAGAATTTTCCGGTCACAGGTCAGCAAAGGCACACCCAGCCGGCGGGCCAGGGAGATGATAATCCGATCGGCAGGATCTTTGTGGAAATCACCGGGCAACTGGGTACTGGCAATGGCATCGACCGGCGACAGGGGCTCAATAACGGTTGCCGGATAGCTTGCGGCCAATTCGAACCAGCGGTTTATTTCCATGGGAATTTTGAGCTTGCCGTTTTGCACCTTGACCGCAACTTCCCAAACGGCAATAGACGAAATAACCATGGTGCCTGATTTCTGCTGCTGCCGGATCAACTTCCCCGCAGCGGTTGACAGCCGGGAAGGGTCATGAAGCCACCAGAGCCAGACATGGGTATCTAAGACAATCACTATTCCAGCGCCTCCCACTGGCCGGGGTCGGGTTCATCAAAGTCATCGGCGATGGAAATTCCCACCTTCCGCAACGGAAATTGTGCCGATTCATCCCGGGACTCGTCCGGGGGAATTGGAGTCAACCGGGCCACCGGCTTGCCTTTGCGGCTGATAACGATGGTTTCATGGCGAATGGCAACATCGTCAAGCAATGAGGGCAATATGCTGCGGGCGGCTGAGACCGAAAGAGTTTTCATAAGTCACCTTTGCGGAAGTTTTGTGTACATCATACCATGTACAACTTTCGAGTGGAAACTTTTTTAGCCCCATTGGCGCCTGACTGCGGCGGAGATCATGAGCCCGTTGCGGGCAATGGCGACGGGACAGGCCTGGATTTCATCGAGGAAGAGCAGAGGATCCCGGCTGGAGATGCTCTATTTCCAGAGAGGGGTGACCTCAGGTTATGAGTGATTATCGACTGATCATCTCACCGGTTGCTCACGATGACCTGAGAGGCATTTATCAATTTGGCCTGCGCAACTGGGGGTCAAACAAGTCCTCAAGATATCTCGAGAATCTAAAAGAACGGTTTTGGGCGCTGACTGAACAGCCTCTCCTCCAGGCATGATGGGGGTCGCATGATGGGGGTCAGATGGGGGTCCAGATGGGGGTCAGGTCTTGAAATCAATACTTTTGCTGCCGAAAATCAGCTTGGCTGACCTGCCTTGGCAAAAGCTTTGCTGACGGTGTTGTAATGCAAACCGAGATATACGGCAATCTCTTTCAGGGTATAGCCGTGGGCAAGATGCGCCTGCCGGATCAGAGCGTTTCGTTCGGCCTTGCCGCCACAGCCGGCAAACAACTCGACCAGTGAAGGACGGCCTGCATACCGTTGCAGCCTGGGAATCTCGTCGGCAAGCTGGGCGTCGCCGAGCATTTTGCCGGCTTGCTCAACAAAAGTTGCGGAGCCCAAGAATATCTGTCCCGTAAGCTTTGCCCATGGCCGCTGAATCTGTTTCCCTTCCCCAACAAAACTGCGATATGCCTCCCGCGCCTTGGCCTTTGTCCCGGCAAACTGGGCAAGAATCCAGTTGGTGGTCAAGAAATCAGGCGCTTTCCCTTCGCTGATCGTGCCCCGATAGCTGCTCCATGGCCAATGTTCAGGCCCGGTCACCATCCCGGCGGCAACCGGGTTGAGGACGATATAGCGGCACAGCTCCAGAAGGTGCGCCTCTTTCTCGATTAGCACCGCCTTGTAACGGCCCTGAAAAACATGCCCGGTCACGCCGTGGTTGCGGTTGTAAGCCTGGGTGTAAACCCCGTTCAGCATGCGCATGCCAAGGGATAGATTGGGCTCGGGGGTTTCCAGCAAAAGGTGGTAATGGTTGCCCATGAGGCAGTAGGCATGACAGAGCCAGTGGTAGCGGCCGACCGTGGCCCCCAGGATGGCCAGGAATTTCTCCCGGTCAGCATCGTCGGCAAAGATGGCCTGCCGGGCATTGCCCCGCGCGGTGACATGATAAACCGCCCCAGGATATTCCAATCGTAAAGGTCGCGCCATGGTGACATCCTATCAGCATAAAGGCTGCTTTTCAAGACCTGACCCCACTTTTCTTGCACTTTTCTGCACTTTTCACACTTTTCATTGATGCGGCTCTTTTCCAGTTTGAAGAGGGCTGCGGCCAAAAGGCGACTTGATAAAATTCGAATTCGGGCCTATATTAAGGGCACAATTCAATCCTAGATGGAGGACGGCCATGAAAAATTTTCAAGTCTCAGAAGATATTGTTTCCCTGTCAGATTTCAAAAATCAAGCCTCCAAGATGCTGCATCAGATGCAACATTCGCAGAGGCCAATCATCATTACTCAGAATGGAAAACCTGCCGGGGTGCTTATCTCACCGGCCGAGTTTGACCTTTTTTCCGAGCGAAGCCGGTTTATTCAGGCTGTCCAAGGTGGCCTGGGCGATGTAGCACAGGGGCGCGTTGTGGCCGACGAAGATCTGGACAGAGTTCTTGATGAAGCTCCAATGGTCTGATACGGCAGTTCGGGACTTGATCTCTATCCGGCGTTATATTGCCGAGGATAAACCTACGGCAGCAAAGACCTGGGTCGAGCGTCTCAAGTCCAGGGCGAAAAATGCCAGGCATTCCCCTTGGTCTGGGCGAATAGTGCCGGAGTTAGCCAATGAAAACATTCGTGAATTCATCGAAGGGCGCTACCGCATTGTCTATCAGGTACACGAAAATCATGTTTCAATCTTAACAGTTTTTGAAGCGCATCGACTTTTCCCAACAGAGACGAGCACTACAGGGGCTGGAAAAAATGCCTATTAAGTTAATAAACTAACTCCGTCCCCTTGAGCCTGCGAATACAAACATTGACAATATTTGTATGCAGTACTATTCTGTGGCTACAATCTTTCGATAAGGAGGGAGCCATGCACATCTCTTTGACCCCGGAATTGGAATCACGAATTAAAGCCAAGGTTGAAAGCGGTCTTTACAACAACTCCAGCGAGGTTATCCGGGAGGCGTTACGTTTTATGGATACCCACGAGGAGTGGATCCTCGAAATCAAACTCGCTCGCCTGCGCGAGCAACTCAAAATTGGTGTAGATCAACTTGAGCGGGGGCAAGGGGTCACCATTGAATCCAAGGAAGATCTGGATAGCCTGTTTGATGCCGTTCGGGGTGACCTCAGGTTATGAGTGATTATCGACTGATCATCTCACCGGTTGCTCACGATGACCTGAGAGGCATTTATCAATTTGGCCTGCGCAACTGGGGGTCAAACAAGTCCTCAAGATATCTCGAGAATCTAAAAGAACGGTTTTGGGCGCTGACTGAACAGCCTCTCCTCGGCATTGAACGTATTGAGCTTTTACCTGGAATGCGAAGCTTCCCGGTTGGAGGTCACATTGTATTTTATCAGGTGCGGTCCAAACAAATCGAGATTATCCGCGTATTGCATGGCAGACAGGATCCAAACCGGCACATAAAATAGTGCAAATGTCTCCTCCAACAACTTTGCCGCCGAATCCCATGTGGATCGAACCTCTCAATCAATAACCCCTTTCCGGCGCAGCAGGTCGATGATCTGCTCCACGCACTCTTCCACCGTGGCGGTGCCGGTGTTCAGGTGCAGGGCCGGGTTGGTCGGCGGTTCGTAGGGGGATGAGATGCCGGTGTAGTTTTTGATCAGGCCGGCTCGGGCCTTTTTGTACATTCCTTTTACGTCGCGCTGTTCGCAGATCTCCAGCGGGGTGTCGCAGAAGATTTCCAGCATGTTTTCCGCCCCCACGATCTCCCGCACCTTCTGCCGGTCTTTTTCCAGGGGGGAGATGAAGGCGGTCAGGGCCAGCACCCCGGCTTCCAGGAAGAGGTTGACCATTTCGGCAATGCGACGGATGTTTTCGGTCCGATCTTCCGGGCTGAAGCTTAGATCACTGCATAAACCGTGACGCACGTTGTCGCCATCGAACACAAAGGTGCGCACCCCCAGGCCATGCAACCGTTCCTCCACGGCGTGGGCCAAAGTCGATTTGCCGGAACCGGAAAGGCCGGTGAACCACAAGTTCACCACCCGGTGGCCGTTTTGCTCTTCCCGCCGCCGGCGGGTTACGGTGGCCTGGTGCCAGACCACGTTATTGTCGGCAGGGGGAAGTTTATCTTCAACGACCATACTTGTCCTCCAAACGGACGATGTCGTCCTCGCCCAGGTAGCTGCCGGACTGCACCTCGATCAGCTCCAGGGTAATCTTGCCGGGATTTTCCAGGCGGTGGGATGAGCCCAAGGGGATGTAGGTGGACTGGTTTTCGCTGAGCAGCATAACCTGGTCATCGCAAGTTATCCGGGCCGAACCCTTAACCACGATCCAGTGTTCGGCCCGGTGGTAATGGTGCTGCAAGGAAAGGCTGGCGCCGGGCTTGACGGTGATCCGCTTTACCTGGAAACGTTCATCCATGGCCAGGCCCTCGTAAGTGCCCCAGGGCCGGTGTACCTCCCGGTGCAGGCGGGATTCCTCCCGGTTTCTGGCCTTCAACTGCTCAACCACCGCTTTAACATCCTGATCCCGCTCCCGGTGGGCCACCAGCACCGCGTCGGCGGTCTCTACCACCACCAGGTCCTCCACCCCTACGGCGGCCAGCAAACGCTGGTCGGCATGAAGATAGCAATTGCGGCTGTCGGTTATCAGCACATCGCCCCGGCAAACGTTGCCCTGTTCGTCACACTCGCCCACCGCCAGCAGGGCCGACCAGGAACCGACATCGGACCAGCCAGCCTCGGGCAAGGGCACCACCGCCGCCGCCGCAGTTTTTTCCATCACCGCATAATCGATGGAATCCGCCGGGCAAGCGGCAAATTCCGCCGCGCCGGGGCGAATGAAATCCAAATCCCGCGCCGCCCCGGCCCAGGCCCGGCGACAGGCCGCCAGCATCTCGGGGGCCAGACGTTCCAACTCGGCCAACCAGACCGAAGCCCGCGTTAAAAACATGCCACTGTTCCAGAAATAGCCCCCCGCCGCCAAATACTGCTCGGCGGTGGCGCGCTCCGGCTTTTCGACAAAACACTCCACCTTGCGGGCCGCCATGGGGTGGGCGTCCGGTTGATTGCCCAGCGCCAACTCTTCCCCGGCCTTGATATAGCCATAACCGGTTTCCGGCCCGGTGGGGACGATACCGAAGGTCACCAGATGTTTCTTCTCGGCCAAAGGCACGGCAACTTCCAAAGCCGCCGCCAACACTTCCGGCCGGCTAAACAGATGATCCGCCGGCAGCACCAGCAACAGCGGATCATCACCACCCTCCGTAGCCTGCAAAGCGGCCATCGCCAAGGCCGGAGCGGTGTTACGGCCGCAGGGTTCCAGGATAATCCCCCCCGGCTCCAACCCCACCTGGCGCAACTGTTCGGCCACCAGAAAACGATGGGCCTCGTTGCAAACCACCAGCGGCGCCCCCACCCCGGCAAAACCCGCCACCCGCAACGCGGTTTCCTGCAGCATGGTGCGCTCGCCGGCCAGCGGCAAAAACTGCTTGGGATACAACTCCCGAGAAAGCGGCCAGAGCCGGGTGCCCGAACCGCCGGATAAAATAACCGGAACAATCATCAATACCCTCCCTTACTCTAGTTAACTAATTAACCGATTGGTGGGGACAGATTTGGAATCTGTCCCCACCATCCTGCCTTACGACTTCCTCACATGCCAGGCTCATGGAAAACGCCAGCGCAAGCTTTGCGCCGTTTTGCGGGCATTGGCGGCCATGGAACCTTTGCCCTCTGAGGACAAAGCCAGACAGCGACGTACGATTTGGGCCAGCTCTTCGCTGTTGCCATAGGTGAAACCATTCCAACCATCCGCAACGTAAGCAGGAATGGTACCCAGGCGCGGAGCGATTACCGGCACGCCCCAGGTGAAAGCTTGAAACAGGGTGCCCGAGGTTAAAATTTTACGGTAGGAGAGAAAAATAAAATCCGCCGCTGCCCCGTAGGCTGCCAAATCGGCTTCGGGCACAAACTCGTCCCGCACAATTAACCGTTCTCCGACCCGAGCGGCGATTATTTCACTTACCTCCGGGGTTGAAACCTGGCCGGCCAGCATAAATTTCAGTCGTGGTTCAGCGTCCAGCATGTTCAACAAGTGGGGAAGCCACAACTGCAAGTCTTTATATGGTCGCACCTGCCCGAAATGGAACAAAAGCAGATCCTCATCTCGCAGCCTCAACTCCTGCCGCACCGCCTCACGCCGCACCCCCCCGGGAACATCCGTGCCGTTATTGCCGTGCTCGGCCAAACGCAATTTGAGGTCCGGCGACAGCCAGTCAACCAGATCCACCACCATGGGGTGATGCAGATAAACCCGGTCCGCCAACTCAAAAAAAGACCGGCGCAAGGACCGCTCCCCGACGGGATCGACGCAACGGTGGCTTAACTCGTTATGCACGGTCCAGTAAAGCTTGAACCCCCGCGCCTTGAGTTTTTTGATCAAGCCCAGTAAAGACTCCGCCGCCCCGGCAAACTCCGCTTGCCTCGCATTTTTTTCCCAGGCCGCATCCAGCCAGTGGATATGAAGAATATTGTCTCGCCCGACTTTCGGCCAAATCGCTGCCAACTCGGTCAGTTTTTTAACTCCCTGTACCATACCTCCAGATTGCACTATCCCCCGATAAAGCAACTTCTGGTAGGCATTGCGGGTATAGTCCGGGAAGTACCAGAGATTGATCTTGCCGCCATGTGCTGCTTCGTCCCCGGCCACTTGCATGTGGCCTAACTTCCGCACCATACCCGGCAGGGGCACGGTAAAGCGATAAACATCCGCCAGGGCCGACCAAAAGGCAACCGGGTTCTGTTGCTTCACCATCTGCAACAGAGCGTTTTCCCCAACTTCATCCCCCAGTCGACGGCACAGAAAGGCCAGAGCAACCAACCAACTCCAGTCCCGGCTGCAAACATTACCATCCACCAAAGCGCCCTGCAAAACGTTGATGGCCAAGCCGTTTTGGGGTCCTTCCCAGTCCGGCTGATGCAACAGGTCGATAATGAAACGGAGAATAGCCGAGGACAGGGGGGCGGATTGCAACGTGGGTAGGGGACAGATTTGAAATCTGTCCCCGAAGTGCGCCGGTTGTTCGGGGACACCGAAATAATGCCGTCCATATTGCTGCAATAATTGCCGGCCGGTATCGCCACCCGGGGACAGATTTGAAATCTGTCCCCTATTCTGTACGAGCCATAAGCCAACCATTTCCAACCAGGCCCCGCAGCGGGCCAGCTCCGGCATGACGGCCAGTTCCAGGCCCAGGGGCCGAGCAGCCGTACCCGCCGGTGGCGGTTGTTGCCGGTACAGATGGCCATATTCGGTCAAAATGCGGCGGTCAAAGGTGGCAGTCGCGTTTTCCCGGCGCCAGTAAGAACCCTCATCCTTCAGGTACAATCCCAACGGGCGGGCCAAATGACGAAAGCGCCCCCCGCTTCGCCCCACCCGTAGCCAGAACTCCCAGTCCGCCGAAGGGCCGTAAGCCCGTTCGTTGAACCAGCCGTGGGCGGCATGCAAACCCCGGCGCCAAACCGGCATACAGTGGGGCAAATTCCGGGAAGCCAGGCCGTCTTTGGTCTCCTTGAACAAGCCATCGCCGCCATAAGCCAAATCCCCCAGCCCGGCAAACCAGGTGGGACAAGCAGCGGAGTCTTCCCAATTCATGTTCGGGGTTTGGCTGACGCGCAAAGCCGTGCCGACCGCCGCAAGCTCCGGCCGGGCCTCCAGTTCCCGGCTTAGCACCGCAAGCTGTTCCGGCGCCCGCCGGTCATCAAGATTGGCGTTGGAAAGATAACGCCCGGTGGCCAGCCTGGCCCCCAGGTTCCACACTTCATACAGGCCGGGGTCGGCGGGCAGGTTGATATAAACCGCACCGGGCCAACGCCTAGCATGGGCCAGCAGAAGCTCGTGCTCCTTACCGCTGGAACCGGGCCGGATCAAAAAGTGTTCACAGCGGTCATACTGCTCCAGCCCGGCCATGTTGGCCAAAAAACCCGCCACGTAGGCATCCCCGTTAAAAACCGAGGTAAGCAAGCTGACCAGCCGATCGGCCGGCTGCACCTGCCGCTGAAACTCTTTATGCTCTTGCCGCGCATCGGCATCGGCAACGGCCAGCGTTACCAACATGGCAGCCAACTCTTCTTTCAGATCCGGGCGGGTAAGCAAAAACCAGTAAAGGCGGGGTTCAAGCAGGAAGGGCCAAACCTCAGGCTCAACAAACAGGCGGGGAAAACGGCGCACCAGCTTGGCAGAAAGCACGGCGGAACCGCTAAGATAAGCAAACGTTTCGGCAGCATCCGGTACCGGCAGGTCGTCATCACTCAAACGCAGCCATGAATACCCCGGACTAAACCGCCGATCGGCCAAAACCGCACGCACGGACTCGGCCAAATCCCCCCGCCCCACCAGCACATCCACCGGTAACCGGCCATGCTCCACCAGCAAACGAACCAGCCAAAGCCAAGCAAGCTGCCCCCCCGGCGTCAGCCGCCGCAGACTCAACAGCAGTTCATGCTTATGCCGACCGCCGCCTAACACTGTTGCAAACGATCTTGAGACATATGCCAAACACGCAGGATCTCAATGGCATCATCCCTGACCGCATAAACCAGCAGATATGGCGTGCTGCGCACCAGCCACTCGCGGGTTTCTTCATCCTCACCCACCCGACCGATCATGGGGAACTTAAGCAGATTATCAGCCGCATCCAGTACCCGCTGAGCAACCTTTCGAGCCACTTCCGGGTTTTCTTGCGCTATGTAATCGTGAGCCTGCTCGAAGTCCTGCAAGGCAAGCCTGGTCCAGCGCAATTTCAAGCTTTTACCCCGTACTTGGCAAAAACCCGGCTTACATCCGCCGCATCGGCAAACTCACCATTTTCGGCAGCTTTTTTGCCCTCAGCGACAGCCTGCCGAAAACGTATCCTCTCAATAACATCTTCCCAGGTTGCCTTTTCCGGTAGTTGCTCGGCAATGGTATGCAAGGCTACCCGAATATCCACCGCAGATGAATTCTCCATGCCACTATCCCCAAATTCGCAGGTATGCTACTTCATGATTGGTGCAATGGTTGTATTCTACCCAGCCGGCAAAGAGTGGTCAACCGCGGAAGCGATCCTGGTTGGCCAGGAACCAGCGGTAGGCGTCTTGCAGGGGGCCGGTGAGCAAAACCTCCTCGGCCATGGGCTGGGGGGCCAGCTTGGGGTAAATACAGGAAGAACCCAGAAAGAGCAGCTTATCCACCCCGGCGGCATGGGCGGCCTGGATGATGTTGCACTCCACCATCAGGTTGTCGTAGATAAACTCGGCGGGATAGGTGTTGTTGGCATGAATCCCGCCCACCTTGCTCGCCGCCATATAAACCTGGTCAAGCTGCTCGGCCCGAAAAAACGCCGCCACCGCAGCCTGATCAACCAAATCCAACTCGGCCCGGG
Source organism: Desulfurivibrio modestus (assembly GCF_044068625.1). Classification (NCBI taxonomy): domain Bacteria; kingdom Pseudomonadati; phylum Thermodesulfobacteriota; class Desulfobulbia; order Desulfobulbales; family Desulfobulbaceae; genus Desulfurivibrio; species Desulfurivibrio modestus. The sequence goes on along the minus strand of NZ_JBIPKH010000034.1, from coordinate 7,943 downwards.
TACGGCCGATTACCTCACAGCCGCCCAAGTCCTCCAGCCAGCTAACAATGGCCGACCCAACCATCCCCCGATGGCCGGCTCGGCGGGCGGCAATTTCATCAGTCGTTAAACAGAAGTACTTTTTTACGCTCGTTGATATCTTCCTTGGTGGCAAAATGCCCACACTGAACCAACACATTGCCGGTAGCCGCAAGGCTGGCGGCCTTACGCCGCAAGGCCCGCCGCTCCTTATCACCATGAACCGGCGGTTTGGGCGGAATCATGGCCATGATGTCTCTTAATGTGATCTTCATAATCATCTGCCCCCTTTTTTCCAGATCTTAAAGTGGTCGGGGTTAGTGAGACAACCTGCGGTGTGAAATAAGCAATGCCCCGTGGTTGTTGATATTGTCGGCTTCAGGCAGCCTTTTTTAGTTCTTCAAGACCCAGGAAAAACGCCTCATCGGGGGTCAAATTGGCAAGAGCGGTGTGTGGCCGATCCTGGTTGTAGAAGGTAAACCATATTTTCAGGTCTTTGCAAAGCTCAACTCCGGTTTCATAGACTTTCAGGTAGATCCTTTCGTATTTCAAGGAGCGCCAGAGTCGTTCGATAAAGATGTTGTCCTTGAACCGCCCCTTGCCGTCCATGCTGATTTTGACGCCGGCGGCCTTGAGTACGGAGGTGAACGCCTCGCTGGTAAACTGGCACCCTTGATCGGTGTTGAAGATTTCGGGGGTGCCGTATTGGCGAATCGCCTCTTTCAGGGCATCGACACAGAAGCGGGTATCCAGGGTGTTGGATACCCGCCAGGACAGCACCTTCCTGGTCGCCCAGTCCATGATGGCGATCAGATACATAAACCCCTTGTGCATGGGAATGTAAGTGATGTCGGTTGCCCAGACTTGGTTGGGCTGGTCAATGGTCAGTCCCCGCAACAGGTAGGGATAGACCGGGTGTCTGGGCTGCCGCCTGCTGGTGCCGGGCTTGGGCGCCAGGGATTCGACGCCCATGATCCGCATCAGACGACGAATCCGGTCGCGGCCTACAGCCTGCTCCGGCGTTGTCAGCTTGGTTGATAAAGTTCGGCTCCCCATCCAGGGATGCTCCAGGTAGAGCTTGTCGATTCGGTCCATCAGTTCCAGGTCGCCAGCTCTCAGGCCCAAAGCCGGACCACGGTAGAAGCTGGCCCGGGGGAGGCCGAGGAGTTGGCAACGTTTTTCAACGGAAATTTCAGAACCAGCCATGGTGGTCACCTGCTGCTTCTGCGCCCGGTCAAGTTCAGACCGGGCAGATGAGCTAAAAAATCGTTCTCAACCTTGAGCTTGCCGATTAGACGGTGAAGCTCGGCCACTTGGGCCTCATGGTTGACGGCTTGCTTCTTGCCCTTGCCGAAGAGCTGGACGGCGTTTTCGATGATCTCTTGTTTCCAGCGGGTGATCTGGGTCGAGTGAACTTTATACTCACTCGAAATCTCGGCCAGGGTCTTTGCCTCGGTCAGGGCGGCCAAAGCAACCTTGGCCTTAAATTCTGCGCTGTGACGTGTGCGGTTTTGCGACATGAACCTTCTCCTTTTTTAAGTTCGGTTCATTGCTTACACTCCTGTCTCAAAAACCGCTACCACTTCAATGCCGCTAACCGAGCTGACCCTTGCCTCGGAAAGCGTCAGCAAAAATGCCGTCAACCGCGGAAGCAATCATGGTTTTGCAGGAACCAGCCCTCCAGAGTTCATGGCACACGAGACCAGCTTGCGTCGCAGCTTAACAACAACTTTCCTTACCAGCTCAGGCTTGCCGGCGGTCATCAGCTTGGGCATATGCGCGTCATCCGGGTACAGAACTGTAAAAAAACCAGGAAAGTTACTGACCCGAGCAGATGCAATACCCGGCCGGTAGTAGAAGGTACGATCCCTATGGCCGGATCCTGGACTTCGAACCCATGCTCGGACCGATGGTTGCCGCCGCCCATAACTCCCAGCAGTCAGGCTGCCCAGTCCTTCTCTTCCAAGGTTTCAGACGGCAGGACATGGTTGTTGACCAAAGTTGTATGCACCAGACGTGGTGAAACCTGGAAATGGCAGGCGGCATCTTCGATGGCGTCATCGTTGGGAAAAGTGCCGGGGCTGAGAAAATCCATTAACGAGACAAAAGGACAAAGCAACTCCTGGGCAAAGGAGCGCTGAAACTTCTGCCGCCAACTGCCGGCATCGGTGGCGGCATACAACCGGTCCCCGCTTTCCGCCGCCAGCAAACGGTCCCCCAGCAGCCGGCAAACCGCGAAACGCCGGCTGCTGGCCGGACGACGGTTCAACACCAGCCGCGCCTCGTGGTCATTATTATTATCCCGCATCCACACACTGTATGGCGCTGTAAACGAACTGCCAAGCCCGGCTCCAGGTTCAAGCACTTCGCCAGGCAGGTTGAGCAGTTGTGCCAACTGCTTATTCTCCAAGGGCCGACCATCCACCCCCCAGGCATGACGGACCTTCTGCGCTGCCTCGGCCCCCTTGCGCCAAGGTGCTGAACCGGCAACAAACAGCGCGGAGCGAACGGCCTGCTGGAGAAGATCAAAACCCTCAACTGCCAAGCTAACCCCGCAGGCGCTTACCGCTCCCCGCAATACCCGCAAATCGTCCAAAGCCCGCTCACGCGAAGCCGCCGCAAGCTCCTGAATCGTCCCCCAGCCGGTTTCAGCGCCGGCGCCAAGCAGACTGTCGATAAAACCGTCGGGGGACTGGTCCGGGTCGTAACCGGCCAGCGCCTCCAGACGCCGCCAGCGCGAAGCCTGCGGATCGGCCAACTCTGCGCAGACATCGCCCCAAACACTCTCCAGTTCCGTTTCCGACACCGCCATGGCCCGCAACCGGGCCAGAACTCCCTCGACAAAATCCCGCACTGCCCGCTCAAATGTCTCGGCCCCTACCCGGTGCGTGAAGTTGGCGACGTATCTCACCGGCGAAGTGCCACTCTGCACGGAGGGCTTGACCGCACAGAAAATAACCTCGCCATCTCCGGCAATCGTTATATCCGGCCAGGCGTAACCCTCACCGGCGGCCGCGATATTGTGACGCAAGCGCCAATCGGGACCAGGCACCAAGGGGGCCGGCTCCCATCGCAAACGCCACCAGTTAAGAGCCAGAAACAGAGCCAGCGGGTAAGCGGAAACAAACATCCCCTCGCGCAGGCTCCGGGCCTGGATATCCTCCAACTCGGTGGCATAACGCTCCCCGAGCCGCAGCTTCAACTCGGCAAAGGTGCTGGCTTCCGGAGAAGGCTCACCAAATGGGGGCAACCAGTCCCAAGTGAATTGGAGATCAGCCGTCATTTTTCCTGCTCTCGCCAGCGCTGCAGAACCAGCTCGGCCATTGGATCGTGTTTTTCAAGGGGATAGCCATGATAAGTGCCGCGTACCGGGTCATCACAACGAGCTTCCACTACCTGCCTCGCCTCCAATACAGCCCAAACATAGCGAGGAAAGGACTGGTCATCACTCACCAGCCCGGCCTCGACCCCACGGTGCAGCAACGCGGTGGCTTCGGCCACGGTGAAAATGCCGGTGGCATCACAAAGGCTTTTACCCGGCCGAGGTGCTGCCGGCGGAGTTAAACCAAAGTCGCCGGGCGATTTTTTGTGCAACGGGCTGCCGCAATAACGCATGGAATGCTTTAGCATTGCCGTCCGATCACCGCTAAGTTTTCCATCCAGCAACCGCCTTTTGGGATTAACCTTACGCCTCTGCAAAACTTTCACCATATCTACATCTGCTGTGGGTCGGCTTTAGCTACGCCAAGATTGTACCCGTCCGTATATGAAATTACCAGCAAACTTCATCATTCCGTTTACTCGTGTTAGTTGTAGGTGTTGTAACCGTGGCGATTGACCAGTTCGTCGCGCTCGTCGCCATCCACCATGTCAACCGCGGAAGCGATCCTGGTTGGCCAGGAACCATTGGTAGGCGTCTTGCAGGCCCTCTTCCAAGAGGATGCGGGGTTGCCAGCCCAGGGCTTTCAGTTTGGCGACATCGAGGAGTTTGCGGGGGGTGCCGTCGGGTTTGCCGCTGTCGAAAACCAGGCGGCCGGTGAAGCCGGTTACCCGGGCCACGGTTTCCGCCAGTTCGCGGATGGTGCAGTCAACCCCGGTGCCGACGTTGAGGTGGGAAAGCATGGGTTGGGTGTGGGCCTGCCAGGTTGCAGCCGGCAGGTTCATGACGTGGACGGCGGCGGCGGCCAGATCGTCCACATGGAGGAATTCCCGCTTGGGCTTGCCGCTGCCCCAAACCACCACTTCGGCGGCGCCGCTTTGTACCGCCTGGTGAAAACGGCGCAGCAGGGCGGGAATAACGTGGCTGTTTTCCGGGTGAAAATTGTCGTTGGGGCCGTAAAGGTTGGTGGGCATCACGCTGCGGTAGTCCCGGCCGTACTGGCGGTTGTAGCTCTCACAGAGCTTGATCCCGGCAATCTTGGCAATGGCGTAGGGCTCGTTGGTGGCCTCCAGGGGGCCGGTAAGCAAAACCTCCTCGGCCATGGGCTGGGGGGCCAGCTTGGGGTAAATACAGGAAGAACCCAGAAAGAGCAGTTTATCCACCCCGGCGGCGTGGGCGGCCTGGATGATGTTGCACTCCACCATCAGGTTGTCGTAGATAAACTCGGCGGGATAGGTGTTGTTGGCGTGAATCCCGCCCACCTTGGCCGCCGCCAGATAAACCTGATCAATCTGCTCGGCCCGGAAAAATTCCGCCACCGCGGTCTGATCAACCAAATCCAACTCGGCCCGGGTACGGCCGATTGCCTCACAGCCCCCCAGGGCCTCCAGCCGACGAACAACCGCCGACCCCACCATCCCCCGATGCCCGGCTACGTAGATACGCTGCTTATCCATTCCGGCCCTTTATTCGTGGTAGTTGTAGGTGCTGTAGCCGTGGCGCTTGACCAGTTCGTCGCGCTCGGCGGCCTTGAGGTCTTCCCGCACCATTTCGGCCACCAGCTCGGCAAAGCTGATCCTGGGCGACCAGCCCAGTTTTTCCCGGGCCTTGGTGGCGTCGCCCAACAAGGTTTCCACCTCGGTGGGGCGAAAATAGCGAGGATCAACGGCCACAACCACCCGCTCAGTTGCCCCGGCCAGGAAACCCTTCTCCTCCACCCCCTCGCCCTGCCAGCGGATGCTCATCCCCAACTCCCTGGCGGCGGCATCAACAAAATCCCGCACCGAGTACTGCTGGCCGCTGGCAATAACATAATCCTCCGGCTGCTCCTGCTGGAGCATCAACCACTGCATCTCGACATAATCGCGGGCATGGCCCCAGTCCCGCTTGGCGTCCAGGTTGCCCAGGTAAAGACACTCCTGCAACCCCAGCTTGATCCGGGCCAGAGCCCGGGTGATCTTACGGGTAACAAAGGTCTCGCCCCGCACCGGCGATTCGTGGTTAAACAGAATCCCGTTGCAGGCGTACATGCCGTAAGCCTCCCGGTAGTTGACCGTGATCCAGTAGGCATAGAGCTTGGCCACCGCGTAGGGGCTGCGGGGGTAGAAGGGGGTGGTTTCCTTCTGGGGGGTTTCCTGGACCAAACCAAACAACTCGGAAGTGGAGGCCTGATAAAAGCGGGTTTTATCCTTCAGGCCGAGAATCCGGATCGCCTCCAAGATCCGCAGCGCCCCCAGGGCATCGGAATCGGCGGTATATTCCGGCTCTTCAAAGGAAACCGCCACATGGCTCTGGGCCGCCAGGTTGTAGATTTCATCGGGCTGCACCCGCTGGATGATGCGGATGAGGCTGGAGGAATCGGTCATATCGCCGTGGTGGAGGATAAAATGACGGTGGGGGGTATGCGGGTCCTGGTAGAGATGGTCGATACGATCGGTGTTGAACAATGAGGTGCGGCGCTTGATACCGTGGACCTCGTATCCTTTTTCCAGAAGCAGTTCAGCCAGATAGGCCCCATCTTGGCCGGTGATGCCGGTGATCAGCGCTTTTTTCATTGTGTTTCCGTTTTACAGTTTTTTGATTGACAGGCATACGGCGCTATACGATTAAAAACGCCAGATCCCCTGGCACCTTCACCCACTGCATGCCCGACCGCCGCGCCGCCATCACCGCGTTATCGCCATACATCGGCAACGGGCGCTGCTGGCTCAGCCACAGGTAAATGCCCAGCGCCGTGGGGTACTCCCCCTCGCGGAACAGGCGGTTGGCTGTTCGGAGATCGAGGTTTTCCGCACCTTGGCGATCACGAATACTAGCCAGTGACTCGTTGATCCCCAAGTTATCGATAGTCAGCACTGCCGAACCACCACCAGGCAGGTCGATCACCTCCAACTGTAGCTTGAGCGCCGCATGTGATTGTGTAAATCGCTTGCTCAGATTTACGATCCGTGCCGCGCCCGGCGCCAGCGTAATACGCTTTGCCGTGCCTTCGTATTCCGTTTTGCCCTGCCGCCCAAGGCTAACATTCACCGTCATTGCTCGATCTGCCACCACCCGAAGGCAGCCCCCGAAGGTCCGACCCACCGGTGAACCAGGCGCATCCATGGTGGCCACCCAGATTTTTTGCTTGGCTTCGGCATGGGTATAGCGCCACTGGTTCGGCGCAAGAGCGGCAAAATGCCGTCCCGGCACCACCCGAAAGCTCCGCATCGCACAGGAGGACAGCGGCGCGGTAGCCGTCGACTGCCCAGCAGCAGCCGGTTTGAGTGGAGCAGAAGCATTCTGGGACATCTTGCCCCCGCCGACTTTCAGCACCTTTTTTATCGCCGTGACCAATGCCTGCTCGTCGATGGGATCGCGAAAAGCAAGAAGATTGCCCCAGCCCTTTGGGTCTGCCAATTCACAGGGGTAACGCACCAGGCGATTCCAATCGTGCTGGATGCCATAGCGAATGATCGGGTGCCATTCGCTTACATAAACTGTGTAACCTTTATCCACCAAAAAACGGGACAGATCGTGAAAGGTGTAGCCTAAAGGCACGGTCTTGACATCTTCAAACTCACATTCAATCACTGCCGGCTCGCCGCGTTCCCAAGGGTAACCCTGTAACACAAACAGATCATGCCCCTCGGTATCAATTTTGAGGAAATCGACCGCCGGCATCGGCTTGTCCTGGAAGAACTCCGTCAGGGTGGTGATATCGACCTTCTGCGCCTCTACATGGCTTTCGTGGAATGCCGACAAACCACTGATGCCCGTGCTTTGCTTGGAAGTAAAAAAGGAAACACCCTTCTGGGGCTGGTTGCTAACACAACGAGTATCGAGTGAAACAAAATCCTTGTTCTTATGCTTGGCGAGTCGTTCCAGCAGGTTGGAGCGGTTTTTATCGTCAGGCTCGAAGGCATAAATCCGCCAACCACGATTCAGAAAAGGAACAAGTGCAGATCCATGGTGAGCACCGACATCAATCATGGTAGTGCCGGACAGCGTATCTTGAAATAGTCTGGCGATACCGTATGTTTCATCCCAATGCGCTTTCTGTTCTCTTGAGTTTGGTCCCAACAGCGGGGCCGCCTCCGCATCATGGCTTCCACATTTTGATCCGTCCAGGCCACGAAGAAACCTTGAGAAAGCGCTCCAAGAGTTATTTAAAAAATACTTCTTACCTGCTTCTCTAGCCCGCAATCTATAACTTTCGTAGTCGGCAGCAACTTCTCTCACACCGGCGACGAGGCTCGTAGCCGAGAGCTCATCGACCACTGCACCGTTCCCAAATCTCTCGGTAAGATTGCCCAGCCATGTTCCGCGTATTACCACACATGGAATGCCAAAATACATTGCGTCGATCAGCAAACCAGAGGTACGTAAGGCAAAAGCATCTGGTGTATAGGGCAACACAACGATATCGCTTCTTGCAAAAAGCTTGAGAAACTCGTCATCCGTCAATTCGCCTTCAACGACTTCTACCCCCTCGATACCAGAAAGGGGTTTCGCTAATTCTCCGGGTGTCGAGAACGTTGGCGCGTGCCTGATAATTGGATGGTAT
>NZ_JBIPKH010000033.1:0-19212 GCF_044068625.1 Desulfurivibrio modestus | reverse complement strand
GCAATTTCACCGGTGGCGGTGTTGACCACCAGCCTGGGGCTGCCCAGGTGGTCGGTGATGATTCGGTAGGTGGTGCCGTTTTTGCTTATGTAGTCCGGCACATTGGCTCGGCTGGCATAGATAAAGCGGCTGACGATCTGGCCGGTGCCGTCGAGTTCGGCCACCGGGTTGAGCTGGTCCTGGTAGAGGAAGCCCTGGACCAGGGCGCCGTCGATCTTTTTGCCGATCCGGCGGTTGCTGCCGTCGATGATGTACTCGATTTTGCGGCCGTCGGGCAGATCCACGGCTTTAAGATTGCCGAGGAGATCATAGGTGTAATTAGTAACCTGAGCGCCTTGGGTTTTCTTGAGCAGTTCGCCGTTGGCGGTGTACTGGTAAGCGGTGTTGCCGTAGGCGGTCATCCGATCCTGGGCGTCGTAGCTGCCGGTGCTGGTGGCGCCGCCGGCGCTGTGCTGCAGGCGGTTGCCGTTGTCATCGTAAGTGTAGGTGGCGGCGGTGGTGCCGTTTTTGCTTACCCGGACCAGGCGGCCGGCCTGGTCGTAGTGATAGCCGTAATGGGTGGTAATTCCGGCGATGGTTTCGGTTTTTTCGCTGATCCGGCCGCGCTGGTCCCGGCTGAAGCTGGTGCTGAACAGTTCGGTGGCCTCGTGGGCGGCGGTGAAGGCGGTTATTTCACCAAAACCGTTGTAGGCTTGGGTGGTGGCTACCCCGGCCAGGCCGGTGCCGGTGAGAAAGCCGTTGGCGGGGTCGCGCTCCAGGGTGAGGCCGCCCGCCTGGATGGGCAGGCCGTCGCTGTCGTAGCCGTAGGTGATGCCCTGGCCGTTTACGTTCAGGGACTGGATCTGGAAGTTATTATCGTAGCCCCGGGCCACACTGCCGTTGATCTCGCCGGACCAGGACTGGGTCAGCGGCAGGAAGCCGTCGTAAGTGAAGGCCAGGGTGTTGTTCTCCGGGGTGGCGATGTTGTTGAGCCGGCCGGTCGCGGGGTGGTATGCGTAATCGATCCGGCCTTGGGGCAGTTCGAGATAAGCAAGCTTGCCGCAGCAGCCTGAATAGCCAAGCTCCAGGGTCTGGCCGTCGGGCCGGGTGATTTGGGTCAGCTCGCCGTCGAGGTTGTAAGCGTAACGGGTGGCAGCGGGTTGCGCCCCTGCCTCCGGCGGCAGGTACTCCTCCTGCCGGTCGGTGGCGGTGTAGCGGAAGAGATGGGGGCTGCGGCCCGGCGGGGTGATGGAGGTGAGATTGCCGTTGGGGTCATAGCCGTAGCGAATCTCCCGGCCGTCGGCCAGCTCCTGCCGGATGACCCGGCCCGCCAAGTCGTACTCGTAGGCAGCCAGGGCGCCCAGCCCATCGCTAATGGCGGCGGGATAGCCCTGGCTGTTGTAGGTGAAGTCCAGGTAGCGCCCCTGGGCGCCATCCCCTTGAGCGATGGAACTCAACCGCCCCCGGAGGTCGTAATGGTAGCCCACCTCCAGGAGACCGGCCGGCCGGCTTTGGCTGATCCGACCGTTGGCATCGAGTACCAGCGAACTGGTCCGGCCGGCGGGGGTGGTCATGGTCATGGTGCGGTCCGCGGCCAGGTAGAGGCTGGTGAGGGTGCGGCCGTTGATGTTGACGGTGTCGGCGAGGCTTACCAGGCTGAAGGGGTCGTTTGGGTCCTCCAGGTTTGCCGCCTGTTCGGTGGTGATCGTGGATTTCAGGCCGGAAGGCAGGGTCGTGATTGCCGATTCAAGCACCGGCGCGCTCATCCCCACTCGGGGGTCCGGGCCTTTGCGCAGGGCGCGCACGGTGCCGTCGGCGGCATTGGCCAATTCGGTAATGGCGGTCGGGGTGGTGGTGATCTGCCGGGTGGAGACGGCGCCGTCGGGGGTGGTGGAGGTTCGCAGCAGCTTTGTCTCTTCCAGGCGCTCGACCGCAAAGCTCCAGGTTCGGCCCTCGGCGCTGGTCATGCGACCGCTGGTGCCGTTGTCGGTTTTGGTGCGGGTGATGGTCCAGCCGCCGCCGGCGGGATCGCTGGTATGGGTAAGCCGGCCGGCGGGGTTGTAATTGTAGGTGTACTCCGCGCCGGTCGGTTTGCTGACCTTGGTCAGAAGCCCGTCCGGGGTGTGGGTCAGGTGATAGGCTTCGCCAGCGGGGTTGGTGACCGAGGCGAGGTAGCCGTTGGCGTCCAGTGTCAATTCGGTGCGCTGACCATCGGGGGCGATGATGGCGGTGAGGTCGCCGCTGTTGTTGCGTTCGATAATGGTGGCGTTGCCGTCGCCATCTTCCAGGCGGACAAGGGAGCCCTTTTCGTCATAGAAAAAGGCCCGGCGCAGGGCGTCGGTCAGGCTGTCCAGCGTTCGCAGGTGGCGGCCATAAATTGCTAAAATGTGGTACTCATTATGATCCGCGGAAGGTACCAGAAATTCGCCCGCAGCCAAAGTTTTAATGTGTTGTTCCACTCGGTGGATGTTGTGGCCATAGGAGCTGGTGGCAGGGCCACCAAAATATTGATAATAAAAGTCTGCGATATAAAGGCCGCCGTCGGGACCGATCGTAAGAGCCTTTGGCCCAGTAAGCCACGCCTCGGTGGCCGGAACGCCGTCGCCGTAGTAACTACTACTGCCGCCCCCCGCCACGGTTGTGATGATACCGTCCGGTCCCACCCGGCGGATACGTTTGTTCCCTGAGTCAGCGATATAAAGTCTGCCGTCGTAGCCGAACGTAACACCCCTTGGGCTATAAAGGCGCGCCTCGGTGGCCGGACCGCCGTCGCCACTGTAACCATAATAACCGCCGGCACCGGCTACGGTGGTGATGATGCCGTCCGGTCCCACTCGGCGGATGCGGTGGTTCCCTGAGTCAGCAATATAAAGGCTGCCGTCCGGGCCGACTGTAACATCCGATGGGGAAAAAAGTCGCGCCTCGGTGGCCGGGCCGCCGTCACCGCTGTAACCAGAACCGCCGGCACCGGCTACGGTGGTAATAATGCCGTCCGGTCCAACCCGGCGGATGCGGTGGTTGGATGAGTCAACGATATAAAGGCTGCCGTCGAGGCTTAACGTAACACCCCTTGGGTGATTAAGCCGCGCCTCGTTGGCCGGGCCGCCGTCGCCGCTGTAACCCCCGTTCGACCAACCGGTCGGGCCGGAACCGGCCACAGTGATGATGATACCGTCCGGTCCCACTCGGCGGATGCGGTGGTTCTCTGAGTCAGCAATATAAAGGCTGCCGTCCGGGCCGGACGTAACACCCCTTGGGTGATTAAACCGCGCCTCGGTGGCCGGGCCACCGTCGCCGCTGTACGCCCCTCGGTTTCTTACACCAGGGAAACCGGCCACAGTGGTGATAATACCGTCCGATCCCACTCGGCGGATGCGATGGTTCCCTGAGTCAGCAATATAAAGGCTGCCATCCGGGCCGACGGTAACATCCGATGGGGAAAAAAGCCGCGCCTCGGTGGCCGGGCCGCCGTCGCCGCTGTAGCCATGACTGCCGGAACCGGCCACGGTGGTTATGATACCACCAAGTCTTGCGGAGCTTTGCCGGGTGCCGTCGCCCCGGTAGAGGGTTTTATCTAAATGACTGTAAAAATGATGCCGGTCGAGGGACCAGCGACCTATTCCACTGATGTCGACAATAGACCCGATTACCGTAACAGTATGCATCCTGGAAAAATCCAAAACCGAGGCCCCACGGGAGCCGCCGATGGCCGCGCCCCCGGCCTGGCCAAAAGCGGCGGCAAATCTGGAGGATTCAAGATATACCACCGGATAGACAAAGCGCAGGTGGTAGGTGAGCTTGACATCGCCCTGCACCGGCCGGCCGTAGCCGTCCTTGCCGTCCCAGGTGAAGGTGGTGCGCTGGTTGGGCAGAGGGGCGAAGCTGGCGCGGTGGACCTGGCCCGCCACCCGGATTTCAAGCTCGATACGCCTAAGCGAGCCAGTCACCGAGGAGCCGCTCAAGGGGATTTCGATGGTACGTCCTCCAGCATAGCCGGGTACCCGGTCGGAGCGGTAGTTGAGGGTGTAAGGCGTGCCGGCGATCGGAATCGATTCGCCCAGCACCTGGCTTTCAGCCTCGATAACGCAGCCCCGGCACTCGGTGGGGTCGTCGGGCTTGTCCCGATCCTCCGGTCGCGGGGGATCGTAGGGGGGCGGCTCGGCATCCGGCGGCGGGCCGTAAGGCCAGTTGCAATCCCAGGGGGTAAAGTGAGAGATCGGCACCCGCCAGAGGCTTTTGCCGGGTTCATACAGTTCGGCCAGGTTTTGCCGCTCCTCTTCGGTAACTCCCAGTTCGGCCAGGGCCTCGGCGCTGGCTGTCTGGCCGTCGCCGGAGATATCCAGCTCGGCCAGGCCGTTGCTGATGCCGACCACCTTTACCACCCGGCCGTTTTCCGACGGCACCCAGACGCCGCGGACCCGGTCGTAGTAGCCGGTGGGGACGATCCCCCCCACCGGGAAATCGATGAAGTTGTCCAGGTAGAAGGTGACCGGCCGGCTGAAGCGCACTTCGGTGGCGCCGGCGGCCATCGCTTCGTCAACGCTCAACTCGACGCAGTAGGTGTAGGCGATGTTGGCCGGCAGGACGGCCGGCATCGCTTCCGGGCCGTTGTCGCCCACGGTGTATTCGGTGGCCCTTACGCTGATGGTGGTAAGCGGCTGGGTGGAGCCGTCGGGCAGGACCATTTCGGCGGTGGTGCCGGGGGCGAAAAGCAGGGTGGCCTGGCGGCTGCCGTCCTCGTCCTCCACCTCGTTGCCCTGGGCCACCTGGATGGTTTCGGCCGCCGCCAGGTCGATAACCGTAACCCTGCTGTCCAGCGGGATCATGACCACGTCGGCAGCCCAGGCGTAATCCCGCCAGGGGGCCTGGACTTGGCGCTGCACTGGCAGATAGCCTTCCTTTTCATAGTTGACGGTGACCAGGCCGCCGCCGTTGACCGCCAGGTCGAACAGGCCGTCGGTCCGGCTCAGGGTCTGGCCGAATTCGGGGTGGTTGAGGATGGTGACGGTTACCCCGGCAAGGGGAACATTATTGCGGTCCAGCACCTTGCCGCGCAGAACCGCCACCCTCCGGGCCTCGATGGTTTCCGGCTCGACTCCGGTCTGGACCGGGTTGGGGCCGGAGTAGAGAAACTCGGTGGCGGCGGCGATGTCGGTGGCCTCGGTGGGGTTCAGCGGCGGCGCCACCTCGGCCGGGTCGGGCGGCCCCTTGGGCGTGTAATTTACCGTGATGGCGCTTGAGGCGGTATAGCCGCCCTGGTCTTGGACCACGGCGGTAATGCTGTTTTCCCCGGGCGCGAGCACGATCTCGGCGGTGAACATTCCGTTTTCGTAAACGGCGGCCACCTCGTTTACCATCACCGAAGTGATGGGATAGCCGGACAGGGCGGTGCCGCTTACCGTCAGACCGGCGGCGTCCACCTCGCTCTGATCGGCGGGGCTGATAATATTTACCTTGATGACGTTGCGAACCTCGAAAATTATCGGGTTGCTGCTGCCGCCGACCGGTTCCGGGTTTACCACCCGAAAGAGATACTGGCCGGGCCGGTTCCTTACCTCGTCGGGCAGGTCGACCTCCAGGGCGCGGTGGTTGATGAAGCGAAAGGGAAGCTGCAGGATGATGCCGTCCTTTTCCACCAGCACCTCGGCGCTTTTAAGAAAGCGGTGGCCGACAAGGGTGACGGTTTTGGGCACGCTGAAGAGATCGGCCGAAGCCGGAGCGACCTCCTGGAGGATGGGAACCGGGTTGTCGAGCTGGATCAGGGAGAGGCTGTTGGCCGAGGCGTCGACCACGGCTGCCCGGTTGCTGTAGGGCGAAACGGCCAGAGCCGCGGCCCGGTGTTTTACCGGGTAGGTTTTGACGATCTCGCCGGTGGCAAGGTCCACCGCCAGCAGCAGGTTGTTCAGCCTTGAGAGAACCAGGGCCTGGCCGGTTACCCGGCTTGTGGCCACATCCACCGGCCGGTGTTCCAGGGGAATATGGCGGAATTCCCAGGTGGCAAGATCGATGACGGTGAGACTTGAGCTGCGCTCATTGGCCACCACGGCGAGATGGGTATCGGGGTCGATATCCACCGCCACCGGGCCGCGGCCCACTTCCACCTTTTTGATGACCTGGCGGCTGTCGAGGTCGATGATCGCAACCGTGTCGCGGGCCGGACTGACATGATCGACCACCACGGCATAATTCAGGCCCGGGTCTACGGCGATGGCTATGGGCAGCCGGTCCACCTGGATGGCCGCATCCTCGCGGCCGTGATAGAGGTCGAGCGCGGAAACGGTGCCGTCCTGGCGGTTGACCACCACCCCCCGGTTCCGGGTGGAATCCACCGCCACCGCCTGGGGACGGCCGCCTACCTTGATCGCATAGAGTTCGCGGAAAAAGGCGAGATCAATAACCGAGACGTTTTTGTCCTTGCTGTTGCTGACCAGCCCGGTGTTGGCGGCTTCATTGACGGCCACCCCTTTGGGGGCGCGGCCGACGGGGATGTTGACCCTTTCCTCAAGGCGGTCAAGATTGAGCAGGGTAACCCGGTCGTCCTTCTCGTGGGAGATGATCGCTATCTCGGAATCGGGATGGATAGCGATGGCGGTCGGTTCGGAATCCAATGCCAGGTCGGGCGCCGGATGGAGGACGCCGGCAAAAAGCAGCAGCAACGGCAGCAGCAGCAACGGGTAGACCCAGACCTTTTGCCAAACATAATCCCTCTTCGCTCCCATCTTCCCCTCCCCTCTTTTTGCTGAGCAACCAGCTAAGATATCGTTTTTTATCCACTGTCTCGGAAAAAGCGGCAGCGGATGCTAGTAACGAAAATCCTGACTTAAAAAAGGAAATAATTAAGGCTCTGTAGCGACTGTGGGTCAGGTTGTCAATGGAAAATTTTTTATCTCTCTTCTGAAATACGGAAGGCCAGGCCGGAAGCTCGCGTCACCCGGCCGCTTACCGCCCCGGCAATGATTGTTTCCGGGGCGAAGAGATGGACCTGGCTGCGGGCGCGGGAGACGGCGGTGTAGAGCAGTTCCCGGGTCAGGATCGGCGACGGTTCGCGGGGCAGCACCACCGCCACCCGCTTGAATTCGGAACCCTGGCTTTTGTGGATGGTCATGGCGAAAGCGGTTTCATGGCCGGGCAGGCGGCCCGGCAGCAGCGAGCGGATCCGGCCGCCGCTCGCCGGGAAGAAGGCCCGCAGCTCGCCGCCCTCGTCGGGATCATCCCAGATCACCCCGAGATCGCCGTTGAACAGTTGCTGGGAGTAATCGTTGACCCTGATCATAATAGGCCGCCCCTTATACCACGGGCCGTCAGGGCGCAGGCAGCCGGCGGCCGCCAGCAGGTCGCGGCAAAAACGGTTCAGGTTTTCAACCCCCTCCCGGCCCCGGCGATGGGCGCAAAGCAGGCGGAATTCCGCCAGCAGTTCCAGGGCCTCTTCCGCTGTTTTTGCCGTCAGGTACGGCTTGAAACCGTCGACCACCAGGGATTTGAAGACGGGATTCCGTTCCGGCGGCGGGAGATCGTGGCAGCTGATCTCCCCGGTCCGGTCCCGGCGCAGGACGGTCAGCACCCTCTCCGGCTCACCGCTCCTGATCGCTCCGGTCAGCGCCCCGATTCCCCGGTCGGGGTCGAAACGGAAGCCCCGCTCCAGATTGACCACGCAGCCGCTCAGCGGCGAACTCTCTTTGTCCTTGCCGGAAGCGGCCTGGCAGATGTCACCCAGAATGGAGCCGGCCTCCACCGAGGCCAACTGGTCTTTGTCTCCCAGCAGGATCAGCCGGGCGTCGGCCGGCACCGCCGCAAAGAGTTTGCTCATCAGGGCGATATCGACCATCGAGGCCTCATCCACCACCACCAGGTCGGCAGCCAGAGGGTTGTCGGCCCGATAACGAAAAACGGTGGGACTCTGCCGCTGAAAGCCCAGAGCCCGATGGATGGTTTTTGCAACTGTCGGGTCGGCGCCTGCACTTAAATCATCGCCGCTTTTTATATGTACCGTTTCGGTCAGGCGGGCCGCCGCTTTGCCGGTGGGGGCCAACAGCAGGGTTCGGGGCGGGGCCGACCCTTTTCCGGCGTGCAGCAGCCGGAGCAGGTTCAGAATGAAGAAGATGATCGTGGTCTTGCCGGTGCCGGGGCCGCCGGAGATAACGGTCAGTCTTTGATTTGCGGCGTTAAGCACCGCTTTCTGCTGGTCCGGGTCCAGAGAGATGCCGGCGGCGGCGGTCAGAGCCTGCAAAAGCGGAACCGGATCCCGGCCGGCAGGCGCAATCACCGGCTGGGAGGCCCGGTTGAGGATGGAAGCGGCCAGTTCACTTTCATATTGCCGGTAGCACCAAAGGTACAGCCGGTTGTATTCCAGCACCAGCGGCGTTGGCTCGGCCGGGGAGTCCTCCTCTTCGCCACGGTCCGGAACGGTCACCAGTGGCGAACGGGCCAGTTCGGCCCGCAGCTCTTCCGGAGTTGGAAAAATAAAAGAAGCTTATGCTGCCAGGCCCGGCAGCACCCGGGCGCACAATTCGTTGAGTTCAATGCAGACATGCCCCTGGTCGATGGCCGCCCGGGCCAGGGCTCCGGCCAGCAGCACCGCCGGCGAGGCTTGGGGGTCAAGGCGGCGCAACAGCCCGACCCAGTGCCGGTCAAACTCCCCCAGCACCTCCTCCCGGACCCAGCAGGCCAACAACCGGTCCATCGCTACTGTTTGCCGGCCAGTTTGGATTTCAACAGATCCCCCAGGGTGCCCATGGAACCGCTGGATTTTTTCCCTGCATACTCCTGGAAATCCTGCCGGTTGTCGTCATCCGCCCCGGTTTTGCCGTCAGCTTTGCCTTTCTTGCCCGGTTTTAGGTGATAGGTGAGATAGGAGTTAGGGTGCTGCTTTTATCGACCCTGGCAAAAAAAACGGGGCATCAGTGAATACCCCGTGCAACTTGCCCCTCAAAAGCCGACACTTTTTTGAATAACGGCTGCCGACCGGCATGTCAAAGAAAAAATCCACCCCCAAAACAGCCTGAATTTGGAAGATGCCCGCATTTTGCACCAGTGAGCGGCAAAAAAACATGCACTACCCCAGCCGCCTGAATCCTTGCGCAAAAAAGTTATCGTCAGAAATTGTGGGCGGCTTCCAACGGGCAGCTTAAGAAAGGCTTAGCAACCGACTTGCTGCTGGCGGAAGACCCGGCTGCGGAAAAAGTCGATCAGGCCCTGGCGCCGACCGGCGATCCGCTGCTGCTCGGGGACCAGGTCGGAGGATTCGGCCCGGGCTATGGACATTTTGTATTCGATGTGGGGGGCAAAACGGTTATCCAGATACCAGGCGTAGGTCAGACCGAAAAGCAGGCCCGGGGGGGTGAAACCCTCCTGGCTGTTGAGCAGCCGGGTAAACAGCAGGGGGTTGGCGGCTGAAGGGCGCATCCGGGCCAGGCGCAAATACTCGGCCAGCTCCTGGCCGGTGAAAAACGAGTGGCGGGCGGGCTCCTCCCGCATGGTCAGGCTGAAAATATAGCCCACGGTTTCCCGCTTGAAAACCACCGGAGTCTTCTCCTTGACGGCGGCATAGTTACCCAGCAGCGACTGACCCAGGGCCACCAGAAAGGCGATCTCAAAGCGTGGTCCCGGGCCGGCGCCGGGCGCGGCCGGCTGGGCCACATCGGCCCGAATCTTGATCATCCGGTCCTGGGGATCGTAGAAAGAGAAGACGTTGTCCCACTCCTGGCAACGACTCCAGTCCGCCACCGAAATAAGCCTGAGCCCGGCGACCTGAGCCAGGTGCTCCAACCTGATATCCCGATGGTTCCATAGAATGTTGGCCACCACCGGGCGCCAGGTCTCGGTCAGATCGAGTTCGACCAGCCGAGCCTCCAGTTCGGCCAACCGCCGATCGGGGGTCTGACGCTGGGGGTTGACCAAAGCCAGGATTTCCCCTTGCGGCTCGCCCTCTTCTTCGCCCTGACCGTCGGCTGCGGGGTCACGCAGGGCCCACAGCACCCGCGCGGCACAAGCCACCGCCGCCGGATCATGCTGGATCACTCCCCGTCCATCCAAGGTGTGCTGGGAAGCAATGGCCGCCTCCAGAGGCGTCAGGCCCAAGGCCTGAACCTGCTCCCGGTCCAGGTAGATCGGGATCTTGTTTTCCAGGGCGTAACTTTGCAGAATGCTGCCGGGGATCTCCCGCATCCCCACCACCAGCACCTGGCGGAAGAGGCCGGCAAAACCACCGGGAATATTGCGGCGGTAGGCCCGCAGCAGATCGGAGACATGGAAACGACGCTCCCGTTCGCCCCGCACCAGATCGGTTTCCCCGGCCTGAACCCAGAGGTTGGCCAGCAGCACCTTGAGCGCCCGCCGGTTTTGCCGCACCGCCGCCGCCAGGCCCGGAAGCTGCAGGATCGGAATAATACTGGTGAAAAGGCTGCCGGGGGCAAAAAGAATTATATCGGCCTCCGCCACCGCCGCCAGCAGTTCCGGAGCCACCTCGGGAGGATGGGCAAACTCGACAAAAACCCGATCCACCGGGCAACGGCGGCGGGCGGTGGCCGACTTGCTCTCCCCGCTGACCAGCACCCCGTTTTCATAGAGAATTTTCAGGGAAGCCGGGGTGGTGGTGCAGGGCAGGACCGCCTCGGGCGAGGCTCCCAGCAGGTCGGCCAGGAAGCGCAACCCCTGCCGAATGGCGGCCGGCGGCGGGGCCACCGGCTCGGCACTCCACGGCTGCACCCCGGGTTGACGGTAGATGGCGGCCACCAGCAGCAGGTTACCCAGACAGTGGGGACGCTGCCCCAGGCGCCGCAACCCCCCGTGCTCAAAGAGCTCCGCGATCAGCCCCCCCAGTGAGCGGGCCATGAAAGGGGGCAAGAGGGCCAAATCCACCCCGCACTGGGCCAGCAGGGTCGCGCCATCGACGGGCAAGCGCGGAAAACGGAAATTAAACAGCCGGTGGAGCCGCCCGACCACCTGAGTGGCTTCACTCTCGTTGAGCTCATACTGTTTGGTCAACTTATCCAGCCGAATCGAGGAGAGCAGCACGTGACGGAGATCACCGACGGCGATCAGGGGCAGATCCTTGAGCAACTCCCCGGTGGAGCCACCGTCATCGGTGACACAGACCACCGCGCTGGTCCGGGGGAAAAGCGCCTTCAAGCCGGCAAAAGGGTTCTCGGGCCAGCGGGGATGGCGGCTGTCCCCCCCAATAATATTGGACAATCCGGTGCCGCCCCCAAAAACCAGCACCCGGGCCTGGGAGGTATCCACCCCCTCCAGGGCGGCAGCCAGCTCGGCCAAGCCTTCGGTGATCGGGGCCGGTCCGGCCGGCGGCCCATTGAGGGCCAGGGCCAGCAGCTTTTCCGTGGTACCCTGATAGGGCAGCAGATCCAAAGGCCGAAAACAGCCCGCCTGCAATGCCCCCAGGGTTGCCTGTAATCTTTCGCTCTCGGCAGCCACTTGCGCTTCGTTGGTCGGCAAGGTGGGCTACAGTCCGGTGGCCCGCATCTGGTCACGGACGATGGTCTCCGACTCGGCCAGGGCCGCCCGCTCTTCCTTGGTGAGGGGAAATTCGATAATCCGCTCCACCCCGGCGGAGCCCACCACCACCGGTACCCCCAGAAAACAGCCGGAGATGCCGAACTCCCCCTCCAGCCAGGCGGCGCAGGGCAGCACCCGCTTGGCGTCGGTGAGAACCGCCTCGGCCATCTCGATGGCCGCCAGGCCCGGGGTGTAAAAGGCGCTGCCGGTTTTGAGATGGTTGACGATCTCCGCTCCGCCGTGCTGGGTCCGTTTAACGATCTCGGCAATGGTATCGGCATCCAGGAGATCGGCCACCGGCACCCCGCCCACATTGGCCAGCCGCACCAGGGGCAGCATGTTGTCGCCATGAATTCCCATCACCAAGGCGTTGACATCCCGGGGCGCCACTCCCAGGGCCTCGGCCAGAAAGGCGCGATAGCGGGCCGAATCCAACACCCCGGCCATGCCGATCACCCGCTGGCGGGGCAGACCGGAGATTTTGAAAGCGGTGTAAACCATGGCGTCGATGGGGTTGGTCACCACGATCAGCACGCAGTTGGGCGAATATTTAACCGCCTGCTCGGCGCAGCTCTTGACGATCTCGACATTCTTGGCCAGCAGGTCGTCCCGGCTCATCCCCGGCTTGCGGGCCAGGCCGGCGGTGATGATCACCACATCGGAATCAACCGAGTCGCGGTAATCGTTGCTGCCGATCACCCGGCGGTTGAAACCGTCCACCGGCCCGGCCTGGAGCAGATCCAGGGCCTTGCCCTGGGGAATGCCTTCCATCACATCCAGTAAAACCACGTCGGCAATATTGCGGCTCAAGGCCCAATGGGCGGCGGTGGCCCCCACGTTGCCGGCCCCGATAATCGTAACTTTTGGTCTTTTCATCCTTTCTTCCTCGTCTGGTTTGATATTCAGATTTTCTCCAACTCAACGCTGTTGCATCAGCTCCACCACCCGTTCGAGATCGCCGGGGGTATCAACCTCCACCGAATCATGCTCGGTCATCACCACCTTGATGGTGTAGCCATACTCCAGGGCCCGCAACTGCTCCAGCTTTTCAAAACGCTCCCACTCCCCCTCGGGCAGCCCGACGAAGGTGAGCAAAAAACCCTTGCGATAGGCGTAAAAACCCAGGTGTTTATAGTAGGTGGGGGTGCCTTCGCCGGGGTTGCGCTGAAAGGGGATGGAAGCCCGGGAGAAGTAAAGGGCCCGCCCCTGGCGGTCGAAAACGGTTTTGACGTGGTTGGGATCGTTGATCTCCTCGGGACGAACAATCCGATAGATCAGGGTGGACATGGGCAGGGCCGGATCCTCCAGCAGCGGCCCGGCCACCTGGGCCACCACCTCGGCGTCGAAAAGCGGCTGATCGCCCTGAATGTTGACCACCACGTCATGTTCGTCGATCTTCATAATGGTGGCGGCTTCGGCCAGGCGATCGGTCCCGGAAACGTGATCGGAGCGGGTCATCACCACCTCACCGCCGAAGGCGTTCACGCAATCGGCGATCCGCTGATCATCGGTGGCCACCGCCACCCGGGAGAGCAGCGGCACCGCCCGGGCCCGCTCATAGACGTGCTGGATCATCGGTTTGCCGAGAATTTTGGCTAAAGGTTTGCCCTCAAAGCGGTTGGAGTGGTAGCGGGCCGGAATGATGGCCACTACTTGGGCCTGTCTATTTTGTGCGGAATCCATTATTCTCCGATGGCCTCATTAATTAGTTGGTTCAATTCATGCGGAAGCAACAATGATCAGCCAGACCACAACCGCTGTCCCGGGCCTGGCGGTGGCGGCGGCAACTCCGGAACTGGCGGAACCGGCCCGGGAGTTGGCAAGCCGCCTGGGCCTGGTCCTGGTGGAAAATCCCTATCCCGAGCAGTTATCCGCCCTGCTCCTGCTTACCGAACAGCGTCTGGAGCTGCGCCAACTGGCCGCCGGCGCCCCCGGCCCGGTCTACGTCGAGCTGATCGGCGAAACCATGGGCTACCGACTCCGCCACGGCGGCGGCAAACAGGCGCTGGCCCGAGCCGTGGGCCTGAAGGGTCAATCCCGTCCCACCGTCATTGACGCCACCGCCGGGCTGGGGCGAGACGCCTTCATCCTGGCGGACCTGGGCTGCCGGGTCCACATGATCGAACGATCCCCGGCCATCCACGCCCTGCTGGCCGACGGCCTGAAGCGGGCGGCGGCGGCGGATCCCGCCATCGCCACCATGATCAACCAACGAATCCGCCTGCTGCTGGGCAATGCCATCGATCTCCTGGCCCAGCGCAGCTTTCCGGCCGCCGAGGTGATCTACCTGGACCCCATGTTTCCCGGCCGGGAGAAAAGCGCGCTGGTCAAAAAGGAGATGCGGCTTCTGCGCCTGGTGGCCGGCGAGGACCTCGACGCCGAGTTGCTGCTGGCCCGGGCCCTTACCAGGGCCCAGAGCCGGGTGGTGGTCAAACGCCCGCGCCTCGCCCCGCCCCTTTCCGGCCCGGTCCCGCCCAACTACTCATTGGCCGGCAAAAGCAGCCGCTTCGATATCTATCTGGTCCGGCCGGCTGATCACAGTGGCTGATCTACCGGCCGAGGTGGCTTTGAAATCAGCAGGCCGCCAGAATCGCCTTGCCGATCTGATCCAGCCGCTCATCGCTCAGCTTAACCGGTACCGGATAGACCAGCAGTCGATCCATGATCTCGGCCGATTGGGGTAGCGCCGCCGGATCGTAATGGACCCGGCGACGGCCGTCGGCTTCCTTGAAGGGCCAGCCGCTTTGGGCCAGGGTGGAGCCGGCCAGCAGATGCTCCCACTTGGGGTAATAGTGCCAGGTGTTGTTGGCGAAATAGACCGCGCCCGCTCCATGCTGGCCCAAGATACCGTTAACCCGCCTGGTTGTGGCGGCATCGGGCAGAAAGAAGGCCAGGAAGGAGGCGTTGTCGCCGGCGGGATCGAGGATGGTGCGGAAGGAGACCCCCGGCAGCGCGGCCACCATTTTACGCAGGGCGGCCTTGTTACGGCGCTGGGCCGCCACGATCTCGTCAAGCTTGGCCAGTTGAGCCAGGCCGATGGCCCCCTGCAGCTCCATCATCCGGAAGTTGAAGCCAACAAAGCTGCGCCCCTCGCCACCCCGACCTCCGGGATTGACCACATGATCATGGCCGTGGTCGTGGTATTCGCTCATCTTGCGCCACAAATCCTCATCATCGGTGATGATCATCCCCCCCTCGCCGGTGGTCATGGTTTTAACCGGATCAAAGGAGAAGGTTCCGCAAAGCCCGAAGGAGCCGCAGCGGCGACCATTCAGGGAGGCGCCCGCCGCCTGGGCCGTATCCTCCAGCACCGGGATGCCGTGGGCATCGGCGATTTTCTTGATCTCAGCGATCCGGGCCGGGGCCCCCATCATATGAACCGGAATAATCGCTTTGGTCCTTGGGGTTATCTTGCGCTCCAGGTCAACGGGGTCCAGATTGAGGGTTTCATCCACCTCGGCAAAAACCGGAATCGCTCCCACATCAAAGATCGCCTCCCAGGTGGCGACAAAGGTGAAACACTGGGTGATCACCTCATCACCGGGGCCCACCCCCATGGCGGTGAGGGCCACCTTGAGGGCGGCAGTGCCGGAGGTAACCGCCTGGGCGTGTTTCACCCCGCAGTAGCTGGCAAACTCCTCCTCAAACTGCCGGACCTTATAGATCCCGCGCCGTTCGTTGACAAACTCATACCGAAACAGCACCCCGGTGTCCAGAACCTCGGCGATCTGCTGTTTCTCCTCATCTCCAAAAATCTCAAAACCAGGCATAACTTCCTCCTATTCCCAGCCATGCATTGCATCTTCGTAGATCGACATCACCTCTTCCAGGATCGGCTTGCGGGGGTTGTTGGCCACCGGCCGGGTAACGGTCAGGGCGATCCGGGCCATCTCCGGAATATCCTCGCGGGGGATCTGCAGATCCGCCAGGGTTTTGGGAATCCCCACATCGTCGTTAAGGCGATAAACCGCTTCCACCGCCGCCTCACCCGCCTCCCGCAGGCTCATGGCGCTGGTATCGACACCGAACATCTCGGCCAGGGTGGCGAAGCGCTCCGGCGCCCCGATCAGATTGTAAGCCATAACATAGGGCAACAGGACCGCATTGGCCAGACCATGGGGGATCTGATGCATCCCGCCCAAGGGGTAGGCCATGGCATGCACCAGACCGACCCCGGCGGTGGCCAGGGCCTTGCCGGCCAGCAGACTGCCCATCATCATGGCGGAGCGGGCCTCCAGGTTATCCCCATTGGCGTACGCCTTGCCCAGATTGGCGGCGATCAGGTCGATCGCTTCCAGGGCGTACATGTCGGAGATCGGATGGGCCTGGGTGGAGACATAGGCCTCCAGGGCGTGGGTCAGGGCATCGATCCCGGTGGCGGCGGTGATATGGGAGGGAATGCTCAAGGTCAGAGCCGGATCGAGGACGGCGGCATCGGGATAGAGGGGATCTCCATTCATGCCCGCCTTGGAGCTGGTTTTCTCATTGATGAAAACGGCGGTAAAGGTAACTTCGGCCCCGGTACCCGCGGTGGTGGGCACCATGATCTTGGGCACCCCCGGCTTGCCGATCTTGCCCAGACCGATATAATCGACGGCCTTGCCGCCGTTGGTCAGCAGAATGGCCACCGCCTTGGCCACATCCATGGCCGAGCCGCCGCCAACGCCGACCACGCAGTCGCATTTGGCCTTCTTGGCCAGCTTGACTCCGTTGTCGGCCAGCTTCAGGCCCGGTTCAGGGTCAACCTTGTCGTAAATGGTATAGGGCACGGAGGCGGCTTCCAGAGGGGCGGTAATCCGGGGCAGCAACCCGGCCGCCACCACCCCCGGGTCAACCACCAGAAAAACCGTGGTGCCGCCAAGGTCACGCACCTGGGTGGCCAGATCGTTGATACTGTCCACGCCAAAATGGATCCGGGTGGGTTGGGTTACGGTAAAGGTTTTTCCTTGCATGGCAATATCCTTTTTCATTTAAAAAAGCCGGGATGGCTGTTAGTGTGCGCAGAACAGAAAACTCTACCGCAGCTTAAAACGGAATTCACGCAAAATATGCAGATCAGGATCAGCAGGTCGGAAAAAAAGAGGCAGGCCAACCGGGTTGAAGAGCTGGCCCACGAACTGGCAGGGCTCTCCCCCAACGAAATCAGCAATCTGCCCGCCGACGACTTTCTAAAGAAGGAGATCCTGGCCGCCCGCAGCATGAAGGGCGGGGCCCGCAAACGGCAAACCAAACATATCGCCGGGGAGCTGCGCCGTCGGGACACCTCCGAGCTGACCTCATATTTGGCGACCCGCAAGGGTTCACACCTCCAGGAGCAGGCGGATTTTCACGAACTGGAAATTCTGCGCCAGGCCATCATAACCGACGTCATCGCCTGTCAAGAGGAGGCCCGCGGCCTGGATCTCCCCCTGCCTCAGGAGTGGGAGAGCCCGGCCCTGGAAAAGGCCCTGGAACAGCTGCCCGAGCTAAGCGCCGCCGCCGTCCGTAACGCCGCCCACCGCTATGCCCGCAACCGCAAGATCGCCCACAGCCGCGAGATCTTCCGCCTGCTCAAAGCCGCCCAGGCCCGGCAGCGCTACCATGAACTCCAGGCAAAAATGCAGGAGCCGGAAAATCAACCGGAATAAACCGGCAAATCGACCACCATCGAGGTATAGCGGCCCGGCTCACTCTTCACCCGCATGAAGCCGTGGAAATTTTTTATCAGACCATGGCTGATACTTAACCCCAGCCCGGTCCCCTCCCCCGGCTTCTTGGTGGAGAAGAAGGGGGCGAAAATGGAATCGATCAGCTCCGGCAGAATCCCGACCCCCTGGTCGGTGAAGGTAAGCCGGACAAACTCCCGGCCCTCCAAAGCAACCACCTCCCCGCTGATCTCCAGGGTTTTACCACTGTCCTTGCCGGCATAACGCTGGTTAAGGGCATAGCGGGCATTACTGAGCAGATTGAGAAAAACCTGCTGCAGCTGACGATGGTTGGCCTTGATCGACGGGAGATCGGCGGGGACCCTGACGGTCAGGGTGATCCCGTCATTGAGCAGCTGATGCTCAATCAGGGCAACGGCGTCAGCCACCACCATCTGCAAATTGACCATCTCGCTTTTATCATCCTGCTGCCGGGCAAAGAAAAGCAGATTACGGACAATTTCGGCAATTCTTTCCCCTTCGGCGATAATCCGGGCCAGAATGTCCTGGTCCTCATCACCGCGCCCGCCCTGGTCCCAAAGG
Organism: Desulfurivibrio modestus; assembly: GCF_044068625.1. NCBI lineage: Bacteria > Pseudomonadati > Thermodesulfobacteriota > Desulfobulbia > Desulfobulbales > Desulfobulbaceae > Desulfurivibrio > Desulfurivibrio modestus. The sequence continues at coordinate 1,498 of NZ_JBIPKH010000033.1, read as the reverse complement.
ATCTGGGCGTAGTTAATAATGCCATTGATCGGATTGTTGATCTCGTGGGCCACCCCGGCGGCCAGCTCGCCGATGGAGGCCAGCTGGCCAGCCCGCATGGTTTCGGCGTGCCGGGCCTTCTCCTCGGTGATATCCCGCAGCAAAATCAACGCTTTGGCCTGGCCGTCCACATCCTTGAAGGGAGCGTAAAACTGCTCATAGTAACGATCATCGGACATCAGAATTTCGGTGCGCTGAATCTCGCTGGTTTCAATCGCCTCCAGCATACGGCAATTTTCACAGGGTTCATTCTGCTGGCGGTAGACCTCATAGCATTTCCTGCCGATCTGATCCCCGAAATGCTGACGTAACACGTCATTTTGGTATTCGATCAGGAAATTACGATTCAAAATGTGCATTCCCTGGCCCAGGGCCAACAGCATGCAGCGAAACTTGTCCCTTTCGGCCCGAATCACCTCTTCATTCTGTTTACGTTCGGTAATGTCTTCGAAACTCTCAATCCCGCCGATCACCTCCCCGGCCGTATTGCGCAACAGGTCGGCGTTCTTGGAGACCATCAGGGTGCGGCCATCCTTGCTCCGAATCAGACACTCCCGGCCCATGATCGGTTTTTTCATCCCGGGAGAGAAGAGGCCACAGCTGTTGGTGCAAGGCTGAAGGGCAAAAGCCCCGCAACGCTGGCCCAGAACCTCCTCCCGCTTATAGCCGGTAATCTCTTCGGCCTTGTTGTTCCAACTGGTAATTTGCTGCAGAAGATCAACGGTAAAGATCGCGCTGGGAATCACCCGATATACCAGCTCGGCCTGTTTTTTGGCCTCCAGCAACTGATCCTCGGCCCAGCGACGATCCTCGACCTCCTTCAGCAGAGCCGCGTTGATCGCTTCAAGATCGACGGTCCGTTCCGCCGCCCGCCGTTCCAGATCCACATTACCCTTTTGCAGAAGTTCCAGGGCTCGCTTACGCTCGGTGATATCACGCAGGATCTCCATGACGCCCAGGAACGTGCCATCTTCGGCTTGCAAGGGGGAGGAGGTCAGCTCATACAACTTGACTGAACCATCGGCGGCCTGGCGCTCATATTCGGCAGTTACCGGCCGTTTGGTTTGCAAAACCTCAGCCAGGGGGCAATTGCCGACGGCGGCATCACAGCTCTCGCCAAAACCAAAAATCAGACGGTAACAGTGGGGATGAGCCGCGCAGACGCGCTCTTGCCGTTGGCCGGCAAGCATAAGGGCCGCCCGATTGCACAACTGAATTTTGAAATCAGTATCGACCACCACAATGGGATCCGCCACCCCGTTGATAACCGCCTTCAAGAAACTATTCTCGCTGGTCAACCGCGGCTCATCCCCGGCCGGCGCTTTGTCCTGGCCTTTCCCAGCTGAACTCCTGGTCGCTTTCATCTGAATCACCCCTGACCGATAGCAGTCGCTGCCCCTCGCTTGGAGCCCAATGGCGATAAGCATACACCAAAAGACGGAAAAACATCCAGCTGAAT
>NZ_JBIPKH010000032.1:0-19240 GCF_044068625.1 Desulfurivibrio modestus | reverse complement strand
ATCAGATATCTGGTTTTTGACCGCAAACACAATATCCCTCTTGGGAGGTTTTTTTAACGCCGCCGCCAACCAACTCCCGGCGGGAACGACTCTGGTTATCGATGAGTTTCCCTATCTGGGGCAGAATGCCCCTGAGTTGCCCAGCGCCATGCAAAAGTTGCTTGATGGCCGTCGGCTGCGTTTTCATTTGGCAATCTGCGGCTCATCATTGTACCCCGGTTGGGTTGCCGGTGTGGGGTGCTGGTGCCGGCCACGCCGGACCAGTGCTTCGGCTGTTTGGTTGTTGATTTATCCATAAAGCATGGATACAATTTGGTGCATGATTGCCAACTTTTCATGTCTGGGGGGTACGCCATGAAAGCGGCCAAAGCCGTGTCCAAGGGAACACGCCGTGCTACCAATGTATCGATCAATGCCCGGTTGCTGGAGGAAGCCAGGAAGCTGCGAGTTAATGTGTCGCGGGCGGCGGAACAGGGTCTGGCGCGGGCAACCGCCGAAAAACGGGCGCTTTTATGGCTGGAGGAGAATCAGTCCGCCCTGGAAAGTTCCAATGAGTTTGTCGAGCGGCGCGGCCTGCCCCTGGCTAAGTACCGGGGGTTCTGATGGCCCGTTTCGATGTTTACCAAAATCCCGACGGCGAGGGGTATCTTCTCGATGTGCAAGCTGATCTGCTCCGTGGCCTGAGCACGAGGGTGGTTGTTCCTTTGTTGCCGGTGTCCATGGCGCCGCAGCCGGCCAAAATCCTCAATCCCTGCTTTACAATAACCGGTGAATCGCAGATTATGGCCACTCAGTTCATGGCGGCCGTCCCCGTCAGCATTTTACGAGCACCGATCACGAGCCTCCAGGCGAAACGTGACGAGATAGTCGCGGCAGTCGATTTTCTGATGCAAGGTTTTTGACTAAGGAACTCCATGAAAATAGCCATTGCCGGAACCGGGTACGTAGGGCTTTCCAATGCCGTATTGCTGGCTCGCCACCATGAGGTGGCGGCGCTCGATATTGTGCCCGAGAAGATCGAGCTGCTGCGCCGCCGGCAGTCGCCGATCATCGATCCCGAACTGGAGCAGTATCTGCGTGATGAACCGCTGAATCTGCACCCCACCCTGGATAAGGAAGAGGCCTATGCCGGGGCCGATTTCATCATCATCGCCACCCCCACCAATTACGACCCGGAGACCAACTGCTTCAATACCGCTTCCGTGGAGGCGGTTATCCGGGACGCCCTGGCCGTCAACCCCCGGGCCCTGCTGGTGATCAAGTCCACGGTGCCGGTGGGCTATACCGCCGAGGCCCGGCGGCGTTTCAACTGCGACAACCTGATCTTTTCCCCGGAATTTCTCCGGGAGGGGAGGGCGCTGTACGACAACCTCTATCCCTCGCGGATCGTGGTGGGCGGCCGTTCCCCCCAGGCGGCGGCCTTTGCCGAGCTGTTGCGGCAGGGGGCCCTCAAGCCCGAGGTGCCGGTGCTGCTCACCGATTCCACCGAGGCCGAGGCGATCAAACTTTTCGCCAACACCTATCTGGCTTTGCGGGTGGCCTATTTCAACGAGCTGGACACCTACGCCGCCATCCACGGCCTGGACTCCCGCCAGATCATCGACGGGGTCTGTCTGGACCCCCGGATCGGCCCCCACTACAACAACCCCTCCTTCGGCTTCGGCGGTTACTGCCTGCCCAAGGACACCAAGCAACTGCTGGCCAACTACCGGAATGTGCCCCAGAATATCATCCAGGCCATCGTTGACGCCAACGTCACCCGCAAGGATTTCATCGCCGAGAGCATCTGGCGCCGTAACCCCAAGGTGGTGGGGATCTACCGCCTGATCATGAAGGCCGGTTCCGATAACTTCCGCGATTCCAGTGTGCAGGGGGTGATGAAGCGCCTCAAGGCCAAGGGGATCGAGGTGATCGTTTACGAGCCGGTTCTCACCCAGCCGGAGTTTTTCCGCTCCCCGGTGGTCAACGACCTGGCCCAATTCAAGGCCCGGGCCGACCTCATCGTCGCCAACCGAATCACCCCCGAGCTGCAGGATGTAACCGCCAAGGTCTACTCCCGGGATCTTTTCGGCGGCGATCTTTAACTTCGAGGCGCGATAGGGCGGTTATCCTGATTACTGCTCGAAACTTCGCATCATGGCCGCCACTTCCCGCGCTCGCCAGACCGAGACCTTGCTGCGGCGCTGGTTTTCCTCGCCGCCGTATACCAGGGCGGAGGCCGTCGGGGGCTTGGGGGCGTTGGCGGCGAAGGTTTGCAGCCCTTTGAAATAATCGCCGCTGATGGTCGCCCCCGCCTTGATCTCCACGGGAAAAAGATCCGGGCCGCCGGCCAGCAGGAGGTCCACTTCGTTGCCTCGGGCATCCCTCCAGAAGTAAAGATTGCTCCTTTTCCCCCGGTTGTAGCGGTATTTCAGGGCCTCGATCACCACCAGATTTTCAAACAGGTTGCCCTTGAGGGGGTGCCGGTTGATATGCAGCTCGTTTTCCGCTCCCAGCAGGTAAGATGCCAGCCCCACATCGTAAAAGTAGAGTTTGGGGGTTTTTACCTGTCGCTTGGAGATATTGACGTGCCAGGGTTGCAGCAGAAACACCACGTAACCGGCCTCCAGCAGGGTCAGCCAGTTGCGGGCCGTGGTATGGGAAACACCGGTATCGTTGCCCAGGCTTTGCAGGTTGAGCAATTGCCCGACCCGTCCGGCGCAGAGGCGGACAAATTTTTCAAACAGGGACAGGTCTTTGATGGCCATTAGTTGCCGAATATCGCGCTCAACATAGGTTTCCATGTAGTCGCCCAGGGTCCGGGTCGGATCGAGCCCGGCATCGTAAATGCGAGGATAGAAGCCGGTGAGCAGGGCTTGGTCGATTCCGGTCTCGATCTTCGCCAAGGCAAGTTCTTCCATGCTTAATGGCAGCAGTTTCAGCAGGGTGGTTCGTCCCGCCAGGGACTGGGTAATGGTACTCATCACCTCGAACTGCTGGCTGCCGGTCAAAATGAAACGGCCCGGCTGCCGGTTTTCATCGACCAGCGGCTGCAAGTAAGAGGTCAGTTCGGGCACCCGCTGCACTTCATCCAGGATCACGCCGTTGGGGTGAGAGGCCAGAAACCCCCGGGGATCGGTGCGGGCGAATTCGCGTAAATCCGGCATCTCCAAATTGACATAAGCGTAATCCGGAAACACCGCCCGGCACAGGGTGGTCTTGCCGCTTTGCCGGGGGCCGGTAACGGTGACAACCGGATATTGTCCGGCCAGTTTTTTCAGGGTCGGCTGAAGAATTCGAGGGATCATAGATCATTAGTAAGCGAAGCAGGGGAAATCTGCAACTTGAACTTTCAGATTTCCTTCAAGTCGCGGGAGCGGGGAGTCAGAAACACCCCAGGGTAACCTGTCCTTGTTCATGCGCCATTTCAACCTTGGTCCATAAAAAAACCCGGGGGTAGCCGAAATGGCCACCCCCGGGTTGGTTAGGGTTTATTTGTCGACTCTAAGCGTTGCCGCTTATTCGCCGTCGTGGGTGCCGTCGCCCCGCAGACCGTAACGGTCGATGGAGCCCGGCCAGTCGGAGATCACTCCCAGGCGGCCCTGGTTCAGTTTGCCCTCATGGCAGAGGGTGCAGTTGGTGACCTCGCCGGAGTTGATGTTGATCGGTTGACCCTTGGCGTCATTGTCACTGCCGGTATGGCAGGCATGGCAGCGGCCACCCTTGTCGTTGGGATAGAGGGTATCCTCGGAGGTGTGGATCGCGTGCATCAGGTACATCATGTCAACCGAATGCGGCTCCTCGCCCTCCAGGGCCATAACCGCGATGCTCCGGTGGGAGCCGGCGTTATGGCAAACGATACAGGCCTGGATGTTGTTGTCGGCGGTGTAGCTGTTGCCGTGCCAGGAGATGGTGCCGTGGCAGCTCAAGCAGCTGCCGCCCCGACCGGGCTCGGTGGTGGCGTTGACCGTGTTGCGACGGGCATCGTCCAGTTCCACTTCCCCGGCGCCCAGGACAATGGGCTGCACCAGGCTGGTCAGCATGCGGGAAGCACCGCTGTCATTGATGGTGCGGTGAATCGCCACAAAGCCCCGGCGACCCTCTTCGGCGACAGCCAGGTTGGCAAAGGGATGTCCTTTGCCGGCGGCGGCGTCGGTGAAGGCCGGGAAGGTGGTGGTGGCCACCAGCCCGTCGGCGGAGATCACGGTGTTGGCGCTGGTGCCGGTGGTGGCTACATTCAGGGCCACCGGCCGGCCGCCGTCATCGTTGTCCCGAACGCCATAGGTGCTCTTTTCGCCGGAACCCTCATTGACCCAGTCATCGCCGGTGCCCCAGCCGATATGGAGGCGGGGACCGCCATCGATGCTGATATCGGTGACCAGATGGAGGGGATCGCCGGCGGCGTCCAGTACCCGCCATTTAACCACCGGGGTGGCGCCGTAAACCGCGTTCTCCACGCTGACCAGATCGTAGGAGTAATCCTCGCGCTGGGCCCGTAACTGCTCCAGGCGGGTGCCGACACCGTGATACTCGTCGGCAACCTTCTGGAAGGCAAGGCCGAAGCCGCCGTCAGCCACCGAACCATGGCAGGCGACGCAGTTGTAATCGTAGGTGCTGCCATGGGTGGCGGACAGCCCCGGATATTCGAAGCGGTAGCCGCCCTCGCCGTGGCAGGTGGCACAGGCCACCGCCGCGCTGGCGTCCTTGCGGTTCCAGCTGCTATCCGCCGCCGGCACGTCACCGACATGGCAGGAGGCGCAGTTTTTGGTGCCGGGCAAGGTCCAGTCGGGGAACACGACATCCTCGTATTCATTGCCGACCACCATGTAGCCTTCAATGCCGCTGTGGATGTTGTGGATCATCAGGTTCATGCTGATATTGGCCCAGCCGTCCGCCGCCGCCGTCGAGTTGGCGGAGTCGTAGGTGTAGTTGTTGTGGCAGTTGAAGCAGACATCGACACTCGGACGCTGCTGGCCATGGATGTTGTTGCGGGGAAAGGTGAGGCGATCGCCATGGCAGGTGTTGCAGGAGGCCTGGCTGATCTGATTTACCGGAGCGGGAGCGCTGACCGCGGTAACCACTCCGCCGGCCACGGTGAAATCGGCCACGGCGGCGAAGCGCACATACTCATCGTCTTTATCCCGTCCGGTGGCGCCGATGCGGTAGGTGCCATCACCCCAAACTGCATCAGTCTTGATCTGGTCAATGATATCCCCAACGTAGGTTTCACAGGTGGCATCGCCGTCACAGTAAGTCGCGGGATCGTCGTCGGTCCCCGGCGCCCGCCAAAGGGGGCTTGCGGTGATATCGAGGGGGGTTCCCGCCGCCACGCCATAGCGGGTGCCGCTGTCACTGGCGTAGGTATAGGAGTACTGAACGCCGCCCGTTACCGGGGTTCCGGTAATTTTGGTGGCGTCCACCCGTAAGTTTCCGCCCCGGATAACCGTGGTGTAACCGGTATCGTAGGTAACGCTTCTCTGCAGCAGGTTGATCCAGGAGCCTTCGTCTTCGACCCACTTGGCAACGGTGAATTCGGCATTGATTCCATTGGGGGCAACGGTGGCCACGCTGGCGCCGTGAGCTGGGTTATTGATGGTAAACGTTATTGTCAACTCGCCTGAACCGTTGACTTCGACATCGTCCACCGCCGAGGTGAAGATGCTGGCGGGGCGGTTGCTCTGATGCTGGGTGGCGGCGTTGTAGACTTCGCCCAGGCCGACGCCACCGTAGCCGGGCCGGAAACCGCCGTGGCAGAAGCCGCAGGCCTCCGGGAAGTTTTGATCGAGGGCGCCCATGCCGAACATCTCGCCGCCCATGTTGTCCATGTGGGCCCGCACCAGATAATCATCATCGCTGACGTTCTGGTGGCAAGAGAAGCAGAGGGAAGCATGGGGGGAATCAGCCCCGGTGGCCCCCGCGATGGTGGCGGCGTCCTGGCCGTCGGTACCCGGAGGACCGGCCGGTCCCGGAGCGCCGTCATCGCCGCTGCAGCCGGCGAAGCCGACACCCAGCGCCAACAGTCCGACCCACAGAAAACGTGATATCTTGCCTTTTCGTTTCATAAAACCTTCTCCTCCCGTTGAGATTTCTTGCCGGCTCCCTCTTAAGCGGAGAGAACCGTCTTGTAACTCGGCCAGTGGCACTTTGTTCCCCATGGCCATGGCACGATGTTGCAATGTTCCTCTGTGACAATTTATACTTTCGCAGTGCACTTTGCAAGAATAAATACCACTACTTTATTCGTGCCATCGTTTAGTTAGCGATTGCCATATAAGGTTTGTGTGGCAAATCTTTGTTAAAGAAATTGCTTAAGTTGGTGGGCGAAAAAGCTTGGGGGGTTTCAGGATTAAGGCTATCGACGACCGTGGTAGTAAGGCGGGTGCCAGGGTGGGACACTCCGTTCCAGCCGGGTTTTTAGATTGACAACCGGATCGGCAACCGCTATAGGGCAGGAATAGCCATGCAAACGACCAAGTCCATCAATTTTCGTCACTGGCCGCTGCTCTGCCTGCTCCTGGCCCCCATGGCCTGTTCCGGCAGTTCCGATCCGGCCGCCGCCCTGATTACCGCGCCGTCGCTGGGGGTTGATGCCGAGGGGGTCAACTATATCGGTAGTGATCGCTGCCTGGTGTGTCATAACCAGGATGGTTACACCCCCGAGGCGGTGGCTTCGTACCTGCAGTCGCGGCACGCCCGGCCCGGGACCGTGGCCGCCGATGCCGATGCCGGCTGTCTTGCCTGCCATGACCCCTTGGGCGACGGCCTTCGGCTGGAGCCCTGGTTTCTCGCCGAACCCCGGCCCGCCGCCGGCATGACCGCCGTGGGCTGTGAAAACTGCCACGGAGCCGGGCCCCATCATCTGGCGGTGATTCCCGAACACCCAAACGCCGCTCCGGATTTCAATGCCTGCGGCCGCTGCCATACCGACCTGGCCGCCGCCGCCCCCGGCCATCCGGCCGCCCCCTCCGGTGATATCATCGGCAAGTATCTGGCCGGCCCCCATGCCGCCATGGCGGTGCGGGGCACGGTGGCCTGCCAGTCTTGCCACAGCGATGAAGGTTTTCGCAGCTCCCTGCCAACTCCCGCGATAATCGAAGATCCTTCGCCGGTACAGTGCCGTACCTGCCATGACGGCCATGGCGGTGAGTTGCGGGGTGAGGCCGTCGTGGGTGATGAGGGCGGGGTGGCGGTACCAAAATTTTCCCGTCTCTTCAATCTCTGCACCTCCTGCCACCAGGTAACCCTGAAAACCGTTTACAGCCCCAACGCCGGCAATTACGTTTATTACCTGGATACCGATGAAATCCCCTTCCATGGCCAGTTGGATCAGCAGGGGGTGCCGGTGGCCGGTGATCGGGTGATCTGGGATACCCATTTCGCCACCGAAGGGGGCACCATCGCCGGCTACAACATCAACGCCGCCTCCGAATTCGCCTGTTTGGGTTGCCACGACCCCCATTCCGCTAGCAAACCGACGCTGCCTGCAGTAGAATGAGTTTTCGCGAGGTAAAGCAGTCCCGCCGGGCCCGGGTGGGGCGGACCGGCTTGGGCGGGGCGGCAGGGGAGTAAAAGTGGAAAAAGACGTGAAAAGAGGATCATGCCATCCGGGCGGACGCGCCAATCTGGCCTTTCTGCAAGGATTTATCCGCCACCCCGAACAGGTGGCTTCCATCATTCCCAGTTCCCGCTTTCTGGAGCGGCGGCTGATCGAGTGGGCCGGGATCAGCCAGGCCGGGCTGGTGGTGGAGTTGGGCCCCGGCACCGGCGGCACCACCCGGGCCATCCTGGGCGCCCTGGGTTCTGAGGCCCGCCTGCTCAGCATCGAGATCACCCCTGAGTTTGTCAACCTGCTGCAAACCCATCCCGACCCCCGCCTGATTGTCCACCATGGCAGTGCCGAGCATATTCGCCCCGCCCTGGCGCAGTACGGCCTGGGGGCGCCCCAGGTGGTGGTTTCCGGAATTCCCTTCTCCACCATGCCCCTCACCCTGGGGCGCCGGATCATCGGCGAGGTCTGGAAATCCCTGCCGCCGGGGGGCTGTTTCGTCGCCTATCAGGTGCGGGATCGGGTGGCCACCCTGGGCCGTCGGCTGCTGGGCAAGCCGGAGGTGGAGATCGAGCTGCTCAATGTGCCGCCCATGCGCCTTTTTCGCTGGCGCAAAACCTAAGACGAGGTTGCCATGCTCGCCATGCTCCGGCTGTGGCATCGTCGCTACCTAAGTGACCCCCAAGCGATTATCCTGACCTTCCTGTTGCTGCTGGGGCTAGCGGTAATGCTCTTTTTCGGGCGGATGCTGGCCCCGTTGCTCACCGCCATCATCATCGCCTACCTGCTGGAGGGGCCCATCGCCTGGATGGAACGGCAGGGGCTGCGGCGGATCATCGGGGTCAGCCTGGTGCTGGGGATCTTTATTCTGCTGGTTCTGGTCGGTTCCCTGGCGGTTTTCCCCCGCCTCTGGACCCAGGTCGGGGACCTGCTCAGGGAGCTGCCCCTCTATCTCACCCAGGGGCAGCAGGCGCTGCTCAATCTGCCGGAGCGTTACCCCATTATCACCGAGGAGCAGGTCCGGGAATTGATCGGCGCCCTGCGGGCCCAGGTGGGCAATCTCGGCCAGCGGGTGCTGGCCATCTCCCTGGCCTCGGTGGCCAACGTCATCACCCTGCTGGTCTATCTGGTGCTGGTCCCCTTTCTGGTCTTCTTCCTGCTCAAGGACAAGGCCCTGATTCTGGGTTGGATCAGCCTGCGCCTGCCCAAGGAGCGGCGGGTGGCCAGCGATCTCTGGCGGGATCTCGATCTGCAGATGGGCAACTACGTGCGGGGCAAGTTCTGGGAGATCCTGATTGTCGGGGTGGCGGCCTATCTCTGCTTCGTGCTGCTCCGGGTCGATTACGCCCTGCTGCTGGCCACCCTGACCGGGCTGTCGGTGCTGATTCCCTACGTGGGGGCGGTGGTGGTCACCCTGCCGGTGGCCCTGATCGGCTACTTTCAGTGGGGATTGGGCAGCGAGCTGGCCTGGCTGCTGCTGACCTATGCCGTGATCCAGGGCCTGGACGGCAATGTCCTGAATCCGCTGCTCTTTGCCCGGGTGGTCAATCTGCACCCGGTGGCGATCATCGGCGCCATCCTGCTGTTCGGCGGCCTCTGGGGGTTCTGGGGCATCTTCTTCGCCATTCCCCTGGCCACCCTGGTCAACGCCGTCCTGATCTCCTGGCCCCGGACCCCGGACCCGGAGGAAAATGGGGCATAGGCGGTTGACATGAAAAAGGGGATCGTCACCGCCACTGTCCGGATGCCGTCCCTCCCGCCGGGCCGAAGTCAAGGATTTAGGTTTTCACGACCTGCGTCACGAGGCCACTAGTCGGCTTTTTGAATTGGGCCTGAACATGATGGCCACTTGGGGATCTGTTTGCCCGGCTGGGTTGACATTTATATTTTTTGTCCGTACAGCCACTCTGTGGAGATAACTTTCGACCCTACCAAGAACGCCGCATTATCAGCTTGCGCAAAGCCAATGCCAGAGAGGTGAAACAGTATGCCAGTCAAATCTAAGTCCGGCCGGGTATTCAAGATACCCACTGCCGAGGAAAACGCCAGGATCAACGCCGGCATCAATGCCGACCCGGATACCTACGAGCTTTCAGACCAGGAATTTAAGCAACTTCGGAAAGTCGGCCGGCCGCCGGCGAAAGAAACCAAAGAGAAGGTCACCATCCGGCTTTCCCGGGAGGTAGTAACAAAGTTTCGAGCCACCGGACCGGGGTGGCAGACCAGGATTGACAATGCCCTGTCCGACTGGCTTCGGGAACATAAGACGGGGACGGGAGCGTAAGACCCGCCCCGCCGTTACGTATTGTTACCGCGCAACGGCAAGGTAATCGTCAAACTCACGCTCACTCATCCCATCGGTGGCTACTTGGTCAGCCTCGATCACCAATTTCGCCATTGCTTCACCATACTCATCTTCTACGGTTGTTTTTTAACAATAACGCTAAAACGGCAAAATAAAAGGCGCAAAATGTTGTTGGTACCACTTGGGACAGTGGAAAATGTGACGTAAAAACACAAACCGGAACATAAAAACCTTGGTGACACTCTTGGGACACTTGGGACACAAAAAGGACTATTTTTGAGAAAATTTATGGTACAAAAAGAGAAAGGGGAAACCAAGCTTAATTGCTTGATTTCCCCGTGTTTTTGCTGGTGCACCCGGCACGATTCGAACGTGCGACCTACGGATTCGTAGTCCGGTACTCTATCCAGCTGAGCTACGGGTGCGTTGATCAACCGAACCCGGTTTATACCCGGTTTTGGCCGGTGGGGCAACCGGAAACTTTTACTGCCCCGGAGTGTTGGTCGCGGTTGGGGTCGCGGTGGGCTGCCAGGCGCGCAGGTCAAAGCCCGAGGGGTACTGGAAGACCCGCAGGCCGAAGTGGGGCAGGGCGGCCAGCAGGTGATCGAAGATATCGGCCTGGATCCCTTCGTAGTTGGCCCAGACCTGATCCCGGCTGAAAACGTAGACCTCCAGGGGCAGGCCCTGGGCGGTGGGTTGGAGGTGGCGGACCAGGAAGGTCATCTCCTGGTGGATTTTGGGGTGTTGGCGCAGGTAGGCGACTACGTAGGCCCGGAACACCCCGATATTGGTCTGGTGGCGACCGTTGACCGGGCTCCGGGGGTTGTGGCAATGGTCGGCGTTGTAGGCGGCGATCTCCCGCTCCTTGGCCTGGAGGTAATCTTCCAGCAGTTCGATCTGGCCGAGCTGCTCCAGCATCTCCGGAGTGCAGTAGAGAATGGAGTTCATGTCGATATGGATCGCCCGCTTGATCCGCCGACCGCCCGATTCGCTCATCCCCCGCCAGTTTGTGAAGGCGTCGGAGACCAGGGCGTAGGTGGGGATGGTGGCGATGGTCCGGTCCCAGTTCTGGACCTTGACCGTGTGGATGGTCACGTCGATCACGTCGCCGTCGGCCCCGTATTTGGGCATCTCGATCCAGTCGCCCACCCGGACCATGTCGTGGGCCGAGAGCTGGATGCCGGCCACGAAACCGAGGATGGTGTCCTTGAAGATCAGCAGGATCACCGCGGTGAGGCCGCCCATCAGGGTCAGCAGCCCCCAGGGGGATTTGTTGGTGAGAATGCCGATGATAAAGATCACGGCCAGGATATAGGCGATGATGGTCAGGGCTTGGGTGTAGCCCTTGATCGGCTTGCCCCGGGTCCCGGGCTTGTCGGCCAGGATCAGGTTTGTGGCCTGGAGCAGGGCGTCCAGGCTGCCGAGGACCACCAGCACGAAGGCGGCCAGCAGCAGGCGGCGCAGAATCTCCCCCAACAGGTCGGCCTCGGCGGGAAAGAGGATGTCGATGGTGAAATAGAGGACCGCCACCGGCAGCAGATTGGCCAAGCGGCGGAAGAAACCCTTCTGGGCCAGGATGTTGTCCCAGGTGATGGAGCTTTTGGCGGCCTGGGCCTCCAGGAAGGGAGCCAGCCAGCGGCGGGCCCCCCAGATGGTGACCGTGGCCAGGGTCAAAAAGAAGAGCAGGGCGTAGAGGTAGGTGGTGCCGGCCACCAGGGCTTCGGAAAACCCCTGCCTTTGCAGCCAGGCTTCAATTTGTTGGGGCATGATAATCCGCCTTGTCGTTCAAATGATCAATGCTCCAGGATAAACTCGTGGGAGAGGCCGGTCTTGGCCAGGTGCTGGAGCAGGTGTCTCAGGCCCAGCAGGTTTTCGATGGTGAAGTGGATCTGCCAGGCCGAGGTGCGGGCGGTTGAACGGCGGGAGAGCAGCTCGATATCGGTGATCTGCATCTCGTCCGGGGCCACGCTGAGCATCATCAGCACCCGGTTGCGGGAGGGGGCGGCCAGGATCAGCAGGGTCTGGGGCTTACGGACCCGGGTCCCCTTCAGGTTCCAGCGCACCTCCACCACGTCCTCCCGTTGCACCCCCAGGCCGGCCATGGTCTGGCACTCCTTGCGATGGATGGAAAGGCCCCGCTCGCTGAGCAGGGCATAGAGCCCCTTTTCGGTGGGGACCGGGTTGCAGCAGCGGGAAAATTTGACGCAGGCCGGATCCAGGGTGCTCAGGTAGATCCGGTTCAGGGAGCCGGTGGGCGGCTGGAGGGTGGGCCGGTCGGCGCAGAGCCCCTGGATGATCTCGTAGATCAACTCCCGCAGCCGCAGCCGCCCCTCGCCCAGGGCTTGAAACAGCTCATCCAGGGAATCGACGCGGAAGTAAGTTCGGATATCCGCCATGCCGGGACTCTCCAGCAGATCCAGCGGGACGCCGTAGCGTTTCAGTTCCTGATGGACGATGGAGCGTCCCACCTCCAGGGCCAGGCTCAGGCGGCGGTTGCGGAACATCTTGGCCAGTTCGGCCCGGGCCTTGGGGGTCTGGCAGAGGTTCTGGATGCCCGGTTCGTAGCGGACCGGCTCCTTTTGGGTGACCACGCTGACCTGCTCGCCGTCCCGCAGGACATATTCCGGCCCCACCCGCTCCTGGCCGATCAGGGCGCTGACGCAGCGCTTGCCGATATCGGTGTGGATCTTGAAGGCGAAGTCCAGCACGATGCTCTGCTTGGGCAGGACCATCAGGGCGCCCTTGGGGGTGTAGGTGTAGATCTCCTTGCGGCCGCTCACCGCGATCATCTCCCGGTAGGAGGTGGCGTCGTCGCTGCCCATCAGGTCGAACATCTCCCGCACCTCCCGGGTCAGGGCGGCGGCCTCGCCCTTGCCCTGGCTGGTCCAGCCCCGCAGCAGGCCGGCCCGGGAGGAGGTCTGCATCTCCGGGGTTTTGATCTTGAACAGGATATGTTGCCCCTTGACATTGGCCCGGACATGCAGGCTCTGGTAGCCGGTGGATTTGGGGTTGGCGATAAAGTCGCGGATGGTGCGGGGAATGGGGGGATAGTTCTGGTCAACCAGCCCCAGGACCCGGTAGCAGCTCTGGATATCGTTGGTGGTGATCTCCAGCTCCATGGGATGGCGGATACTTTTCAGCAGCACCTTGTGTTCGGGGTCGAAGTAGGCCCACAACCCCTTGGGTCGAATCCGGATATCGGCGGTGACCCAGGCCTCCCGGCATTTTTCCAGCAGATTGCGCTTGACCTCGCCGATCACCTCGCTGGCCTCCAGCTTGTTGATATGGAGGCTGACCTTCTGGCTTTGGCGGGGAAACTTGTAGGTCAGGGCCAGATCGTAGAGTTCCCGCTTGATGGCGTAAAGCCCCATCACCTTGGCCAGGGGGGCGTAGATATCCAGGGTCTCCTCGGCGATCTTCTGGCGCTTGTGTTTGGGCATGGAGTCCAGGGTGCGCAGGTTGTGCAGCCGGTCGGCGATCTTGATCAGCATCACCTCCAGGCGGGCGGCGGCCCCGGAAAAAAGCTTGCGGTGGACCAGTTTGTAGAAGTTCTGGCGATCACCGGAAAAGCTGGTGATCTTGGTGCAGGCTTCGACGATGGCCTCGATATTGGGGCCGAACAGCTCGCCGATGGTGACGGTGGTGATCTCCGGTACATCTTCGATGGTGTCGTGGAGGACGGCGGCGGCCAGGATCTCCGGATCGCGGACATCCAGCTCCTCGGCCAGGATCAGGGCGACCTGGAGGGGGTGGCTGATATAGGCCTCCCCCGACTTGCGGCGCTGATCCTGATGGGCGGTGACCGCGAAGGAGAGGGCCTGCCAGAAGATTCGGGCCGGGCCCTCCTGATCCCCCAGATAGCGCTCCATCCGCCGGCAGTAGTCGGCGATGTCGAAGGCGGGCTGGCCGCGCAAGGGCGCCGGGCAGGCGGGAGCCGGTCTGTTTGTATCCTTTGTCATTATCAAAACCGCTGTAATAAGCTATACTGTGCAGGTTGAGCCGGGGTGGGGGGAACTCCCCGCCGCCGGCACGCTGTTTTATGTTATAACATCGCAGCTTTCAAACAAAAACCCCTTTTAGTGCCTTCCCCTCAAGGAGAACATGGTGACACGCAGAAAATTCAAGACCGCCCGGCGTGGCGGCCCTCCCCGCAATAAAGCCGATTCCCGCCGGTCCGTCCGGCGCAACTCCGCCGTTAAAGGCGGGATTTTTGGTCTGCTCCCCGAGGAAACCGGCAAGGGTCGCCGACGGGGCAAGGAGGAGGTTTACCCGGCCGAGCTGAGCATGCATCCCCGGGGTTTCGGTTTCGCCATGCTCAGCGAGCCGGAGGCGGCGGCCCGTTTCAGCCGGGATATTTTTCTCCCTCCCGATGCCATGGGGGGGGCGGTCCACGGCGATCGGATTCTGGTCCAGGTGGTGAAAAGCCAGGGGGATCGGACCGAGGGCCGGGTGGTGGAGGTACTGGAGCGGGGAATCACCCGCCTGGTCGGCACCTATGTGGCCGGGGTCGCCACCGGCCTGGTCACCCCCGAGGATGATCGCTTGCCCTTCCGGGTGGTGGTACGCCGCGAACAGAGCAACGGCGCCCGCAACGGCGAGGCGGTGGTGGTGGAGGTTACCCGTTTCAAGGAGCAGGGCAACCACGAGGGCCGGATCGTCGAGGTGCTGGGTAATCCGGCCGAGGCCCGGGTCCAGATCGAGATCGCCATCCGCAGTTTCGATCTGCCCCATCGCTTCGATGCCGAACTGATGGCCCAGGTGGCGGCCCTGGATGACCGGATCGGGCCGGAACCGGGCCGGCTCGACCTGCGGGAGATCGCCCATGTCACCATCGACAGCGAAACGGCTCGGGATTTTGACGACGCGGTGGCCATCGAGCCCCTGCCCAAAGAGGGGTTTCGCCTCTATGTTTCCATCGCCGATGTCAGCCACTATGTCCAGCCCGGAACCCCGCTGGATCGCGAGGCCTACGCCCGGGGGACCAGCGTCTATTTCCCCGGTCGGGTGGTGCCCATGCTGCCCGAGCGGCTTTCCAACGAGCTTTGCAGCCTGGTGCCCCACGAGGATCGCTACACCATGAGCGCCATCATCGATTTCGACCAGCAGGGCCGGCGCCGTAAGGTGAGTTTCGGCAAAAGCCTGATTTGCAGCCGCCACCGGCTGACCTATACCAAGGTCAAGGCGATCCTGGAGGACCGGGACCCGGAGCTGTGCCGACAGTATGCCGATGTGTTGCCCGACCTGGAAAGGCTGGGGGCTCTGGCCGCCCGGCTCAACCGGGCCCGGATGGCCCGGGGCAGCATCGGTTTTGAGATCCCCGAGGCCGATATCGAGCTGGACGAGGAGGGCCATATCCGGCGGATTCGCCGCTCCGAGCGCAACATGGCCCACAAGCTCATCGAGGAGTGCATGCTGGCGGCCAACGAGGCGGTGGCCGAATTCCTCGAGCGGCAGGAGGCTGAAACCCTCTATCGGATTCATGAAGACCCCGATCCGCTCAAGGTGGCGGAATTCGCCGAATTCGCCCGCTGCATGGGGCTGAAGGTGCCCAGCGGCGACCCCGGTCCCAAATGGTTCGGCCAGGTCCTCAAAATGGCGGCGGGCACCCCCCGGGAGTATATCGTCAGCAGTCTGCTGCTCCGCTCCATGCAGCAGGCCCGTTACGCCCCGGAAAATGCCGGCCACTTCGGGCTGGCCGCCAGCCACTACACCCACTTCACCTCCCCCATTCGCCGCTATCCCGACCTGATGGTCCATCGGGCCCTGGCCGGGTTGGGGGGCGGTAAAAAGGGGACCAAGCGGAAAAAGGGGGCGGAAGCGGCGGTGGCGACGGTGGATGTGGCCGCGGCCGGCACCTGGCTCTCCCGTCGCGAACGGGTGGCCATTGATGCCGAGCGCAACGCCACCGAGCGGCTGGTGGCCCTTTATATGGCCGACCGGGTGGGGGAGGAGTTCGAGGCGGTGGTCTCCGGCATCGGCTCCTTCGGGATGTTCGTTGAGCTGATCGAGATCATGATCAGCGGGGCGGTGGCCCTCACCGAGATGAAGGACGACTATTACGAGGTGGATGAGAAGAGCCACCGCCTGGTGGGACGCCGCCACAACAAGGTTTACCAGATGGGTAATCCGGTCCGGGTCCGCCTGGCCTCCGTTGACCAGCGGCGCCGCCGCCTTAACTTTGTCATTGCCAATGAACCCTGATGAGCTGCTGGCCAATGCGGCCATTGTGTTGAAGGAGCCCAAGTTCGCCGAAAATATCGGGTCGGCGGCCCGGGTGGCCCTCAATATGGGGATCTCCACCCTGATCGTGGTGGGGGAGCGGGAGTATGAACGGGAGAAGATGCTGCGGACCGCCACCCACAAGGCGGCGGATCTGATCGACAACCTGGAACGTTATCCCACCCTGCCCGAAGCCCTGGCCCCCTTCGGGCGGGTGATCGCCACCTCCGCCCGCCAGGGGCGGCAGCGGGGCACTTGCCCGCCGCCTCGGGCGGCGATGCGGGAGGCGGTTCCCTATCTCCTGGCAAATCGGGTGGCCCTGCTCTTCGGTCCCGAGGATCGGGGGTTGAACAACGAGGATCTCTATCCCTGCCACCAGCTCACCACCATTCCCACCGCCGATTTCTCCTCCCTCAACCTGGCCCAGGCGGTGGCGGTACTGGCCTACGAGTTGCATACCGCGGCCCATGAACACACGGCCGGGGAGCGGGCGGAATTCCAGCCCAACCTGGCCACGGTCCAGGAGCTGGGGGCCATGTATGACCATATTGAACAGATGCTGCAAAAGATCGGCTTTTTGCGGGACGAGGACTCCGCCTACTGGATGAAAAACATCCGCTCCTTCCTGGGGCGGGTGGGGCTGCGGGCCAAGGAAGCCCGGGTGATTCGCGGCTTCTGTCGCCAGTTTCTCTGGTATGACGGCCAGCGCTAGAGTTGGTGGGGCAGGCTGTTTAAGGGGCAAGCCGGGCAGCGGGGGTTGCTTTTGCGGCAAAACTCCTTGCCGGTGCGGACGATCAGGGCGTGGTATTCGTTGTAGAGCTGCCGCTCGGCGGGAAGGGCGTCGCTGAAGATCTCCTGGATCTGGTGGTAGTCGCCCTCCTCGGGCAACAGTTGGTGGCGGCTGAAGATCCGGTGGGTGTAGGCGTCCACCACGAAGACCGGCTTGCCGGCGGCATAGAGCAGAATCGAATCGGCGGTCTCCGGACCGACCCCCTTGATGGCCAGCAGTTCCCGGCGCAACTCCGCCGTCGGCTGGGCCAGAAATGCCTCCAGATCAGGGTGGTGGCCGCTGATCCGGCGGATCAGGTTGTGCAGCCGACCGGCCTTGAGGTTGTAATAGCCGGCGGGGCGGATCAGGGCGGCCAGCAGGGGAGTGGGGGTTTGGGCCAGCCGGAGCAGGCAGCTTTGCTGGGCGGCGGCATCCACCGCCGTGGCGGGCAGCAGTTCCGCCCCCTTCAGATTGGCAATCGCCTTCTCCACGTTGCCCCAGGCGGTGTTCTGGGTCAGCACCGCCCCCACCATGATCTCCAGGGGGGTCTCCCCGGGCCACCACCGCTGGGGGCCGAAAAAAGCGAGCAGGCGGTGGTAGATGGTCAGCAGGGAAGCTTCCGGCATGGAGGTGGGGCGGGGCTCAGTCGCGCATGATCAGAAAATAGACCGCCACCGCCACCGCCACCAGGCCGACCCCCGCCACCGGCAGGACCTTGCTGAGCTGCAGTTCGTTGTCGATGATCAAGCCGTCCATCATCGGGCTGCCGCTGAAGACCCAGAGGCCCAGCGCCAGGGCGGTGATCACCAGGACCTTGACCGCCTGTTTGTAGAGGTTGTAGCCGAGAAAGCCGACGAAGGGCACCATGAACCAGGGGTTGGTGAACAGTCCCCGCACGTCCACGGCCCGAATCTGCTCCGCCACTCCGGTGCCGGCGAGAAAATCGATGATCGAGACCAGAAAGTCCATCTTAATGATTCCTCACGCAAACGGTGTTTGGTTTAGCGCCGGCTGGCCTGTTTGTAAACCTTGATCGCGCAAAAGGAGCCGCACATGCTGCAGGCGTCACCGGTGTAGGTGTTGCCCTCCTCGCGGTAGCGGCGGGCCTTTTCCGGATCGATGGAGAGTTCGATCTGGCCCTTCCAGTCCAGGGCGCAGCGGCGTTTGGCCATCTCGATATCCTGCTCCATGGCCCCGGGCACCCCCTTGACGATATCGGCGGCATGGGCCGCGATCCGCGAAGCGATCACCCCGTCATGGACATCCTGGGCGCTGGGCAGTTTCAGGTGCTCGGCCGGGGTGACGTAGCAGAGGAAATCGGCCCCGGCCGAGGCGGCGATGGCCCCGCCGATGGCCCCGGTGATATGGTCGTAGCCCGGGGCGATATCGGTGACCAGCGGCCCCAGCACGTAGAAGGGGGCGTTGTGGCAGAGCCGCTTTTGCAGCAGGACGTTGGCCTCGATCTGGTTAAGCGGCACATGGCCGGGGCCCTCGATCATCACCTGGACGCCGGCCTCCCAGGCCCGCTGGGTCAGCTCACCCAGGTGGATCAGCTCCTGGACCTGGCCCCGGTCGGTGGCGTCGGCCAGGCAGCCGGGCCGGATGCCATCCCCCAGGCTCAGGGTCACCTCATGCTCCTTGAGGATGGCCAGCAGGTCGTCAAAATGCTCGTAGAGCGGGTTTTCCTTGTTGTTGTAGCTCATCCACTCGATGGTGAAGGAGCCGCCCCGGCTCACCACCCCCAGCAGGCGCGGGTGGTTGTTGATTCGCTGCAGGGTATCCCGGGTGATCCCGCAGTGGACGGTCATGAAATCCACCCCGTCCCGGGCCTGCTCCTCGATGGTCTGGAAGATGTGATCCACCGTGACCTCGCCGATCTTCTTCTGCTCCCGTTCGACAAACTGGGCGATGCTCTGGTAGATCGGCACCGTGCCCAGGGGGATGGGGCAGTTCTTGAGGATCTCCCGGCGGATGCCGCTGATCTCGCCGCCCATGCTCAGGTCCATCACCGCGTCGGCGCCGGCCTTGAGGCAGACGCAGAGCTTCTGCAGCTCGTTTTCCAGTTCGGGATGATCCTTGGAGGAGCCGATATTGGCGTTGACCTTGGTCTTCAGGCCCCTGCCGATGCCGGTGACCCGGGGAAAGTCGTGGTTGTTGTTCTTGGGGATGCAGATGGTGCCGTCGGCGACTCCGGCCATCAGGGCGGCGACGCTCACTCCCTCGTAGGCGGCGCACTGTTCGAAGATCGGAGTTACTTTGCCGTTGATGGCGTCTTGGCGAATGCTCATAGGTTCGTTCCCAACCCCCTGGTCCGCGCGGGCGCCCGGGAGGTATCTTTATAAGGATTGATCGAAATTACGGTTGCGACGGAAAAGAGGCAGTTTACCAGTCTTTTTCCTTTGGTGTCAACGCAAAACCTTCC
>NZ_JBIPKH010000031.1:0-19468 GCF_044068625.1 Desulfurivibrio modestus | reverse complement strand
ATATTTTGACACTCCCCAATTTGGATTTGGAGATATTCCGGTAAATATTAAACAAAAAAATAATCGGGGAAGGCCCTCCATCCCCCTCCCCACACCACCGTGCAAGCTTATCCGCACCGGGCGGTTCCCATGAGCTACCGCGTCGTAACGTGACAATTGCTGCTCACCCCTCCTCAACCCGCGCCTTCCCACCCCTCTTGCCCCCCTTCAACTCCACCAACACACGCGGCGGCTTATAATGAAAATTGACTTTCTTACTCAGCCTGGCAGTAAGCTCATTGAACCTGAGCAGAATTTCCCGCCCCTCGGTCATCAGCTTGTCCCCCTCTTCATGAGAAATCCCGCCAATCTCACCCAATGACCCCTTGAACCGGGCATAAGCCTGATCGAACTGGCGCAGGATGTGGTGCATGGTGAAGCCCAGAGGCGAGTTGCCCCGCATCTGGAGTGTGTTCCGCTCTTGAGCCATCTTCATCTTGCGCTCGACGATTTCCTCCCAACTCAGCCGGCCCGGAGCTTGCTTCTGTTGTTCCGTTTCTGCGACTTTTTCTGGAGCTGTAATTTTTGCTGTCATGATTAAACCTCCTTATTTTGGTTATTTGGCGGAAATGGTCCGCAGGTTTCTCTTTGCTTTCCACCTGGTCCAAGCGTCCTGGAAATAAACCATGCCATAGGGCATGATGGCAGCAATCGCCATGATGACCGCTATTTCCGTGGCCACCGGGACCATCTGGGGCAGGATTTTGAGATAGCCGTAGTACAGGCTCTCAGACAAGGAGCCGAAGTGTTTAGCTGCCGCCCAAACTCGGTGTGGGGTGCTGACCCGGTGCAGGAGCAGGTAGAAAACATAAATCAGAAAAGCCTTGAGCAGCAGGGACATGGTGCGGCCGGTGAGCAGGGAGTTGATCGCCTTGCGGGTGATCTTGCCGATGTAATAGCGGCCGATGTAACTGCACAGGAGCGTATTGACGATCACCATGATGTAGGGCAGGGTTGAGAACAGGGACCGGGTGAATAGATCCGGGGCCTTGAGGACGAAAGGGTTGAGGTAGAAGGCGAAAAACGGCATCAGCAGGATCAGGATCAGGCCCTCGGCAAAGCCGCTTTTGGCGCCGATCTTGAAAAAATCGACGGTGCGGCCGATGGTCAGAAACTCGCCGGGAATATCCTGCCCCTTGCTCTCGATCACGTAGAACTGCTGAATGTCGGAGATGGCATCCAGCAGGTTTTGCGGCCGGATTGGCCGGCTGGCCTGGTCGGTGGTGACGATGGGGGCGTTGGTGTCACTGCCCCGGCCGCTGGAGACATCGCGGGCCATCGCTTAACTCTCCTTGCCGGCCGGCTCGACCGACAGAAAATCTTTGAGCAATCCCTTCTTGTCCGCCTCCATCTCCGCAATGGAGCCGAAGGCCTCGGCGTGAAACGGGGTGTAGAAGCCCTTGAACCGTTTGCCGGTCCGGGTAGCGATCTCGAAGTACCCCCCGAAATACTGATCCCGGATCAGGCCCCGGGCGATGATGTCCTGATGTTCAACCCGCAGCCGGCTGACGATGGTGAAAAGCACCTGCCGCATGGTTTCATCGTCCGCGGCCATGGTGGCGATCCCCATGGCACCGGCTCGCTCGGCCTGCTTGCGGGCCACCTCTTCGAGGGCCTTGGCCTGGATATAGACGTGGCCGTCGGACATGGAAAAGGCCATCCAGCGCCGGCCATGCAGCTTGTTGATGTAGGGCTTGAGGGCGGCGATAAAATCGTCCACGTCGAACCAGGACGAAATGTCCACCATCTTGATTGGCCCGGTCACCGGAGACTTTTTGCCGCCGGGGGCTTCATCGCCGCCGTAAATCGCCGCTTCGGCCCTCCAGGCTGCCGCGCTGTTGTCGGGGTTGGACGTAGAGGAGGGTGGTGAAGGGGTTGCTGCGCTGCTGTCCTGGTTCGACGGGGGCAGAGGAGCCGGTGCCGGCGCCGCCGGCGGCAATATTTCTGCAGGACTGGCAGGCGGCTCGGCTTGGCTGGTCGCCGTCTCAATCGGTGCGGTTTTCTCACCAGCTTCCCGGGCGGCCTCCCTGGCGGCCACCACCTCCTCCAACTCCATCTGCCGGGCGTGCTGATCCGCGGCCTTGAGGGTTTTGCCCAGCAGACCCTCGGGCGACTTGTGGTGTCGCTTGATGGCCCGCAGGATCTCTTCTTTTTTGGGCAGATTCCGGAATTCGGGAATCGCCGCCAGGGCCTTGCCGGCGGCCAGGGGGTGTTCTCCCAGGCTGTAAAGGTATTCCCGCGAGGATTCGAGCTTGCCCAGGTCGTGGCCCAGGGCCGCGATCAGGGCGTCCGGGATTATATGGGCGGCATCGGCTTGTTTCAGGGCCTTGATGGCTTCTTCGGCCACATTGAGGGTGTGATCGCGAAGAGTGATCCGGGCCAGGGTGCCGAACGTACTGGAGTCCCAGGTGGCTTCGACATCGCCGCTGATGTTCACCACCGACGGGCAGCCGCCTTCCCGGTCGAGGAGCGACAGGATCTGGAGGACCACCCCGGCCTGCTCCGGGGCCCTGCGGAACCAGGTGGCCTGCTTGACCTGCTGCTCGGCAAATTCCCGGATGCGGGGATCTCCGAAAGTAAGCGCATTGTAATCGGGAGCCGCGGCCAGCGTTTCCTCATCACGCCAGAGCGGAGCCAGTTCGGAAATGTGAACCTGCCCTCTGCCATCCTTGGCCCAGATCACGGCCAGCTCCTTGAGCTTGATCTGCATCGGTCCCCGGTGGCGACGGTTACGTCCCGCCAGCAGGACGGTCAGGGCCACCGACAGCAGGGCGATCACGACCCCGAACAGAAGGGTGTTCAGGGCAGCGAAGAGTTCAGGCATGGGGCACCTCTGTTTCCTGCTCTTCCACCAGCCGGCCCTCCTGCACCTCGGGAAAGATCACCCGCAGCTTGCAGTCCGACACTTCGGCGGTGATTCCCTTGTAGGTGCCGGAGTAGGTGGTCAGAAACAGCTCGCGGGGGGCCAGATTCAGCACCTCGGTATGGGTCACCCGCAGGTCTTCGGTTTCCCGGATCGACAGGCCGCCGCCAATGGAGATGATCGGTGAGAATTTCTTCTGCTCGCCCAGGTGTTCGGAAACGTAGTGGGCGGTCTTGGTGTCCGGCACCCGCATGAAAATTTTGGTGTTGCAGTTGTCGAGGATGGTGTTGGCCCGGTCTTCGCCGATCTCGGCATAGAGCTGGCTGATCGACTGGCAGTAGCCGTGGATGTAGCAGCCGGCGCCGCCGGCCTTGGCGAAAAGATCCTCGATGCCCTGGTAGAGTACCGACTGCGCTTCGTCGATGTGCAGCGCAAGAGGCGGGTTGAGGCCGCCGCCGCTGGCGTAGCGCCGGCCGACGAAGGCTTGCAGCATGGAGATAATGACCTTGCCGGCGGTATAAGCCGCCCGTTTCGTTAACAGCGAGCCGAGCTGCACCACCAGGATCACCCCCTGGCCGGTTTCAAGCCGCTTGATGAAGCGGTTCTCGTCGGCCTTGCCGATGATCCGGCCGACATTGCCCGACGAAAGCTCGGTCAGGGCCACCCGCAGGGAACTGGCGACCTTGGAGTAGTAGTCGGCCGGGGTATCCAGGATTTTCTGCATGTCCCGGGACAACTGCTCGGCGTCGGGATGGCTGATGTAGTCGAGCTTTTCCTTGAGCTCTTCCAGGGCCGCCCGGCTGATGTGGTTTTTGACATCGTTGAGGTTGAAGCTCGGCCGCACCCCGGCGGTTTCGGCCAGCAGGATCAGGGCCTGGACCACGACCAGGGAGACCTCATAGGCCACGCCGAAAAAGTACGGCTCCCGGCCGACCGCCACCCCGGCGGTGACGTGAGCCACCAGCTCCTCGGGCAAATAATACGAGGAAAGCGGGTCCAGGATGGCGCTGTACTGCGGAAAGATCGGGGTGATCAGCATCAGGTCGTCAAGCCGCTGGTGCTGGGCTGCCACCTGGACCACCTTCGAGAAAAAGTCGATGTCACCCTTGGGGTCGATGGCCACCACGGAATAGCCCTTCTCGATGTCCTGCTCAATGATGTTCTCCATAGTCCTGGTCTTGCCCACCCGGGTCGTACCGAAACACCAGAAGTGTCCCTTGCGGTAGCTGTCGGGGTAGCCCAGGGGGACGATCAGATCCGGACGGTCCAGGAGTACGCCCTGACCGATATGGGTCCAGGGCTCCTTGGGTTTTCGGTTAAACATTGCCGCGAGCATGGGCGGGCCGGCTGGGGGTAATGGTGACTTGGATATGTTCGTTCAGCTCCTGTTTGACCGCCAGGATTGCAGCCTTGGGCAGCCTGGCCGGGGCTTCGACAAAGCTCTTGCGGCCGACATATCGTTTCACGCAGCGGACGCCCTCTATCCCCGGCGCTTTCTCCCGGAGCAGGCCGGCGGTGAGAGTCTTGGAAACCCGGTCCACTGTGACTTTGAGCCGGGGGGTGCCGTGAAGCAGCACCGGCTCGACCCGGCGCAGGTGCCAGGCCCGGCGCTGACCCGGCTTGATCAGGTGGCGTTCGTGGACCCCGAGTCGGTTGCCGGGGCAGATGGCGATGATTTTTTCGCCGGGCAGCACCTCGACCTCCACCCGCAGGCCCCCGTCCGGCTCATAGCCGATCACCTCACCCCAGCGGAACTGATGCTCATGGCGTTTGTAGGCTGCCGCCTCCTTTACCGTCTGGTATTTTTCCAGGGCCCGGTGCAGTAACCGGGGCGCCTTGCCGGCCAGAAAGCGCCTCAGCAGCAGCGGCTCGATGGGCTGCTGGTTGATGATTCCGTTGACTCTTTTGTAGGCGTTGACCGACAAGCCTTCTTCATCCAGGATGACCACTACGTCATGGCCGTACCAGCGGCAGAGCGCCCTGGCAAACAGGCGCTCGATGACGGCTGTCACCTCGGCTTTGGTCAGGTTGTATTTGATTGCGAGTTGGCGAATGGTCTCTTGCAGGGTCTCTTGCGGCATTCCGGCCCCCCGGGTTGACGGTTGAGTGGATATTGTCTCTCAACCTCTTTTATCCGGCGCCGGAGAAAGTAGTTGGGGGGTGGAAGTGTTTTTTTGCTTGGCAATCGAAAGAAAAAATCTTGATTTTTGGAGAATGGGCACCTAAATTGACGGTATTCTTATTCCACCTCACTTTTCGAGGTAACCTTCTCTTTGCAGAAGGACATAGCTGAGCCCTTTCCCGGCTCCTGGATTCTCGTTATTGGTCATGCGGCTTCTTCCGGCAAAGTTTAATCGCAGAGGCGAACTTCCCCCGGTTGCAACCAGGACATGATCCACCTCAAGGCCGCGGCATCTCTGTGATCGCCGTCAGCGCCGATTTCTAAAATCGTAGTTCCCACGCCATAACTGCGTCCGGATTTTGCCTGGAAGCCCGAGGAATCGTATTCCCACGTGCTTTTTCGGCTGACCCCTGCGCATCGACATAGATTTAACCAACCCCATAACCGGGAGTGACCAATCGCTCCCGCAAGGGGCCGTTGTTTCACTCCCAAACGCAACCACATTGCAGAAGGAGGAAACAACGATGGAACAGCAAACCAGTAATCTCAACAGTCAGGTAAGGGAGATCAACGAAATCTTGCGCGGCTTAGGTAAAGAGGCGGTTCAGGAGATCAAGATGACCAACAAGGAAGGAAAAACCGTCGGCCAGATCAAGTACGGCTATCGTCCCCAATGGGTTTTCGATGCCGTCAACCAGGTCGTCGGAGCCGAAAACTGGCGTCACGAGCTGGTCAAAGAAGAGATCTTCGACAACCAGGCCGTGGCGGAAGTCAGGCTGCACCTCAAGGTCAACGGCGAATGGCTGTGCAAGGGTTCCCAGAAAGGTCAAAGCCAGATTGTCAAAGGCAATGTCGGCGATGCCCAGAAAGGAGCCATCACCAACGCCGTGTTGAAGTGTTTTTCCCTGGTATCCGTGGGCAGCGACGCTTACAAAGGTCTGCTGGGCGCGGTTTACAATGGGCGAAGCACTCGGCCGGCCGCCACTGCTCCCAAGCCTGCTCAAGCCTCAAGCAAGTCCGCCCAAGCCAAAAAGCCTGCCAAGAGTGTCGATTCCGCCACTCCGGCTGCCACCACGCCCGCGCCCGCCGCTTCGTCTGCCGCGCCCGCAAACACTGCTGAAACCCCTCAGAATCAGACCGATTCCGTTGGGTTGCCGCAGATTGCCGGAGTGACTTATGAGCAGCGTGATGGTCTGGTGATCGCCACCGGCAAGGTCTATGACAAGCGGAATTTGCTCAAGTCGGCAGGTTTTCGCTGGGATGGAACCGACAAGGTTTGGTCCAAAGCGGTAGAAGCCTGATTTTGACCTGCAACCCAAAGGGGGAGTGATACCATTCCCTCGCCGGGGAACCGTGTATCCTCCCCGAATTTTTTCTCCGGAGGATACCGATGTCAAAACTGAAAGATTGTCTGCTCAATGGCCTGCAAAAGTTGGCCCAGCAGCACACCGCAGAAACTCTTGGCGACAGATCGCAATACCTGGGAGTGTCCGAAGTTGGATCATGCCCACGGAAAGTGATTCTGTCGAAGATCAACCCGGTCGAGCATGACCTGGTGACTCTGTTGCGTTTTCGGCGTGGTCATATGGCTGAGGATATTGTTGCCGATGCCTTGACCGCTGCCGGGTTTGCCAACTTTGAGCGCCAGGTGGAGATTCGTGACGGCAACACCATGTGTCACATCGACTTCGTGTTCACCAGCCAGTCAGCTAAAACCAAGTCGATTCTGGAGGTAAAGTCTCCGGAAAAAACCCCTCAAACACCACACAGTTCCTGGGAAACTCAACTTTATCTCCAGATGGGACTGCTGGCCCGCAAGTATCCCGACTATGTCATCAAAGGTGCCATCCTCTCGATCCCCCTGGGCGACGAGGTGGAACTGTTCAACGGCTACACCCCGGAGAACGGCATTTTCAATGGTTTGCGGGATCGGGCTGAAGGGATTTGGCTTGACTACCAACGTGCAGTGAATGGCGAAGAGGTTGAGCTCGCAACCGAGGTAACCCCCTTGTGTGGCTACTGCCCGCACCTCTCCACCTGTCCCCGGTTCGATGCCGACGAAGCGGAAGAACTGGCCGGCACGGTGGATGAACTTGTGGCATTACAAGCCCAATACAAGGCGCTTGCCCAACAGATTGATTTCTGTAAGGGCGGTCTGCTGGCCATCGTATCTCAACGAGGGCCAATCAAGACAAGCAACCGTTACCTGCGGGAAGCACAGCGCAGCCAGAAAGTCTTTGTCATGGATCGACTGGCCGAATTCTTGAGACCTTATGGCCGCTCTGTTGAGGAATTTCAGGAGAGCCGGCCATACTCCTTCCTGGAGATCAAGAAGGCGGCCTGAAATTGAAAAATATTGAATAACGTCAACGGCGGAATTATCATGGCGGAAGGAGGACATTGATGATGTCAATGGTTTTGAAAACCCACGAGATGATCAGGGATTTCGAGAACAGCGGGTTTTCCAAGCAACAGGCCGAGGCTATCGCCGACTGGCAAACCAAAATAGCCGAAAACACCTTTGCCACCAAAGCTGATCTCCAGATCTTGAAAGTCTCTCTTATCCGGTGGTATGTCGGGACATCTTTTGCCGTTGTCGGCGTCATGCTGGCAGTGGCTTCCATCTTGGTAGCGTCCCTGAAATAATACCACCCTGCCATAAGCCCAACGGGGGAGTGATGTTATTCCCTCGAAGGGAATCCATCGCATCCCCTTGAACTGAATAATCCTCGGTCGGAGGCAAGAGACTTTGCCCCGTGCGGGGGTTCGTCTTGCCTTCGGCTGAAACAACCTTAGGAGGCAAGACCCATGTTCAAGGCAATGTTCGTAGCCACCGGAATTATCATTACCGCCATCTATCAGGCCCAGGATGTGATCCGCGAGATCGCCCGGGGCGTGATCGGCATTTAAAAAGCACTGTCCAACCAAGCCCACTAAACGGGGGATGATCAACCTTCCCCGCGGTGGGGAGTGGTGGGTCATCCCTTGATGTTCAAACGAAACTTTAAGGAGAATGACCATGGAAAACGCAGCTATTCTGATCGGAAACATCGGCTCCATCGAAACCCGCAACACCGACAGCTCGACCATCACCAACATTCGGCTGGCAACTTCCCGCCGAATCGGTGGCGAAGACAGGACCGAATGGCATAACGTCGTGCTGTTCAGCCGTCTTGCCGAGGTTGCCGGGGAACATCTGGAAAAGGGTTCCAAGTTGCAGGTGTGGGGAAGAATCCAGACCCGCAAGTGGCAGGACCAGGAGGGCAACGACCGGTACACCACCGAAGTCGTGGCCACCAGCATGAAGTTCCTGCCCAAAAGCGGCGGATCGGTCAACCGGGTTATCCTGACGGGTAATCTTGGCGCCGATCCCGAGGTTCGCTACACCCGGAGCCAGACCGCTATCGCCAATTTCAATCTGGCGACCACTGAAACCTACAAGGACCGCGAAGGAGTGACCCAGGAGCGCACCGAATGGCACAAGGTCGTCGTTTTCGACAAAACCGCCGAGTTTTGCGGCGATTACCTGGCCAAAGGCTCGATGGTTTACCTTGAAGGCCGGCTCCAGACCCGCAAGTGGCAGGACAAGGAGGGCAATGACCGGTACTCCACCGAGATCGTTGTCGATGCTCTGGAAAACCTCACCGGCAAGAAAGCCGACGAGGGTTCCGACCAGTCCTGATCCGCTACGGACATAACCGAAAAGCCCGAATATCTTGCCCGGCAACTTTGTTGCCCCGGCATATACTCGGGCTTTTTTTCTGGAGGCGCTATGCGAGTCAAACATTGGTCCAATTATACAAACGAAAACCCCACTGTTCCCATAACACACGATATGGAGCTGGCAGACCGGCGTGCAATTGCTGGCCAGGTCAATTTGGTGATCGGTCCCATTGAAGGCGCTGTTGACGACTTCATGGATATTGTGGCCGAGATCAACACCCGTCCTGGCGACACCAGTCATGTCCCCTGTGTCCACATCGGACAGGGTTACGAAATGATCTGCTCCGTCTTCAGCGATGCAGGTGATTTACTGCTTCGCCTGGATGGTTCCAGCCTGGAGTGCTGTGGCGAAGGGGTTTTTCGTATCAGGAGAGAACAGCCATGAAAAAATACAGCGTGCTTTTGTCCTATCCCGACCCTCACAGCGACGAAACCCATTTTGCCTGGGTCGTAGCCGAGAGCATCAGGGGTGCTGTTGAAGAAGCCAGAAACGTAGCCAGTGTGGCAAACGGATACTCATACCAGCCGGAAGACTTCGGTTGTGTGGCCGTTTTCAACGGGCATATCGAAATGTTCGACGAAGACGACGACGAGAAAACCAGGTTTCGGTTGACCGTGCCCGTGTCGATGACCGACGACTATAACCTCGACTTCAATCTCTGCATCTTCGATCTGAAGGATGATTTTTTCGAGGAGGTCCGGCGCCACTCTTCCTTTGTCGCGGCTTACGGCCTGGAGTCGGTGACCAAGCTCATGGGGCCACCCGGGTTCTACTTTGATCCCGAAGATGGCTCAGAGTTGGAGAAAATCGACTTCAAGACTGATCGCGTGACGCTTAACATCACTGCCCGGAGCGTGTACTGGTCCGGCATTGTGTTTGGGAAGCACAGGGATACCTGCTGGAAAACCCAGGCGGTTCCTCTGTCTGAACTGCTGGTTGATTCAGTACGCGACAAAAAAGAGCTGGATTATCGAGGATGAGCGTTCGCTTGCTTTGCGGAAGCTGCGGCATTATCATGGAAACGGAGGAGTGCATGAGTATGAGCATGGTGATTGACACACATCAGATGATCAAACGCCTGGTTGGCAAGGGGCTTTCTGAGTCGGTGGCAGAGGAATTTGCCCAGATTCAGAAGGAACTGGTGATCAACACCATTGCCACCAAGACGGATATTGGCGACCTTGGCAAAGAGATCTCCCACCAGATGAAGCACCTCGAAAATCGGCTGACGATCAAATTCGGGGCTATGCTGACGGTGGCGGTAGGCGTTTTGGGCGCATTGATAAAATTTTAGACTAGCTGGTTTTTCGCCGGCTCCAAACTTGGCCCATTGACAGGCATAAGTCTGTAGTGGGTTTTTTATTTCCCCCTGGGGGCATTTTCTGCCCCGACGGGGTGGTTTTTGCCCCCTTTTCTCTTTCCTACAAGAACAAGGAGGCAAGACCATGGTGACGAATTCCAATCCTCAAACTTCCCTGTCCACTCAGAACCCCGTCTCTTCTTGGGCCATTGTCGGCGTTGATCCGGCCGAGGGCGTTTACACCCTTATGCGTGATCAAGCCGATGACTATCTGACCAGCTATCGCACCGATCTCGATGTCCGGGACCGGGAGATGCTGTTCAGTGCCCAGAAAGGTGAGTTCATTTGGGTGCTACGCCCCTCCGGCACCGACCTGTTCTGCCGTTCTCTGCTGACCGACAGCCGGAAGCTGCATTTCGCGGCTCTGTGGCTGGCGGCGGTGGGTCAGGACAGCAAAGCCAGGTTCTTTGCCGGCAGATTGGGCAACCACGGCGGTTTGATTCGCAAGATCAGCCGCGAGGAAGCAATCGAGCGCATGGGCCGCTGGGTGTTTTTCGCGGCCGGGAGGTGAGTTATGGGATGGAACCCGAGATATGTCTGCTACAGCCAGGAAAACGGGCGTACACCGGAAGACCAGTTGCGCTACGACCGTGAAAAGCTGCTGGGAGGCTGTATGGCTGAATTCATCATCTGGATCGGCCAAAGATGGGGAGAATGGAAAACCCTGACGGGGTTTGACGAGAGGCGGAGTCTTTTGTCGGAACAGGACCACCAGGAATTCGACAAGTGGCTATCGCAAAGACAAGATAAGACCAGGAGACAAAGATATGGCAACTTTGATTTTAGCGAACGGAGAATATCGAGCAGTCGCCCCGGCCGGTGATACCTTCACCCTTCGGGAGATGTACGATTTGCTCGATTGCTCGTGCGTGCAGGCAATTTTCTTGATGGCCGGCCGCGTCATGTGGATCGACGACGAGGGCAAGTTCAAGCCACACGAGCCAAACCGCATTGCAACAACTCTTCTGCAGGAAGCCGGCGGCATTCCTGGCGACTATATCGCCGGCAACGCCTTGGTGACCGATGCAGGGGAGGTTGACTGAGATAGATTTTAACCCATCAAACCCACCGGGGAGCGCAAAACACTCCCTGATGGGGGCGTTCTGTCTCCCCGGTCCAACTTCAACCACAAGGGAGACACGATCATGGGCTGGACCTTTACACACAGGGGCGAAACCCCCATAAAAGAATTTCTGACCGGCAGGATTAATTGCGAAAACAGCCACGGCAAATGGACGGTGCTGGATATTGCCATCGTCAAGATGCGCACGGCTTATATGGCGGTGGAGATTTTCCGGCGCAACGAAAAGGGTGATCTCGATCAGGCTACCCGCCGGGTCGTCGCCTTCGTCTTTTTGCTCAGCTATCAACGAAATGATTACCATGATACCGGCTACAAAGATATGGACGAAACGGTGGGGCCTTACGAGTCGGAGTGTCCCGAAAGGATCTTGAAAATGCTTACCCCGACGACCAATGAGCAGGCGTTGGCGTGGCGGCAACGATGCTGGACCAGGCTTTCCGAAAGGAAAAAGGTTCGGCTCCAGAGAGGGATGGTGGTGAAAACCAAGCCGATCCGCTTTGCCGATGGCCGCGAACGTAGCAAATTCAAGGTTCTCAATACAAGGCCGCTCAGGTTGGGCTGCCTGGATACCCACGCCATTTGCCGGGTTTCGAGAAGCACGCTGGTCCACAGTATGCTTGGGCCGGCAATGTCCTCGTAACCACTCCGTACATTTTCGCTTGAGCTAAACCCCACCGGGGGCATTTCTGCCCCGACGGGGTGGTCTTGCCCCTTGTTCATTATCCTTAAAAGAATTTGGAGGCAAGATCATGGCAAATTCTCAATCTTTCTCTCACCAAAGGCTCTACGAGGCAGTTACTGCTGCCGACTGTTGGGAAATTTTGGGTGGTCCGTTGCTGGGATTCTACCAACGCGGCAGATATGGAGAAGTTATGTTCCATGACGTTCCCGAATATGGGGGGAGTGCGACTTATATTTTTGAGAAGTGGTCGTTCTATAACGCCACAATCGATGAGCGTGGCATTATAACTCTCCCCGACCACACAGGGGCTAAGCGCCGGCTGGTTTGCTACAAACTGATTCCGGCTGTTCTTCCAAAAGGAGAGCCCCATTGGGTACGTTTGGCATCTCGCACAAGGTTAACCATAAAAAAAACCATGTGGGCGGCCCGTATCCACGTTTTCTTGGCCTTCCTGCGCCTGAATGCATGGATGAAGGTGAAGGCCGGCAGGGGACAGCGAAATGATGCTTGAATACGGAAACCACGACATTGAGCCTGGGCACAAGGAGGGATAAACAGCGTTTATCTCCACCACGGCTTAACTTGAACCAAACCCCACCGGGGGCATTTCTGCCCCGACGGGGCGGTTTTGCCCCCTGTTCATTTTCGACAAGGAGGCAAGACCATGCTGTATGTGAAAGAGCCCGGCGGCCAGTATTTGCCCGCCACCGAGCACATAATTCTTGAAGAGGCCAGGCGGGTAAGCCGTCGCCGCTTTGAGCGTGGCGTAAAGATCACTTCGACCGACGAAGCCAGGGAAGCGGTTCGTCATTTGCTTGGCCACCACCAGAGCGAGGTGTTTTGCTGCCTGTTCGTGGATGCGAAACACCGAGTCCTTGAGTGGGTGGAAATGTTCAAGGGGTCGGTGGCGAAAGCATCAGTTCACCCTCGGGAGGTGGTTAAGGAAGCTCTGCGGCTCAATGCGGCTGGAGTCATCTTCTGCCACAATCACCCTTCGGGCGACAACACGCCGAGCGCAGATGATATATATTTGACCAAAACGCTACGGAAAATCCTTGCCGTAATCGACGTGAAGGTCCTGGATCACCTGATCATCGGTGAGCAGATCGCGTCAATGGCCGAGGCCGGGCATTTGGCATAACCCAACCACCCTTATACCAGGGGAGAGAACATCTCCCCTGGCGGGGACCGTTTTCTCCTCTGGCCATCACTTTTACAGCCATGAGGAGAAAACGATGAAAACCAAGACTGTTACGAAAACTATCCAGGAAGTGTTCGGCCTCCCCGGCAAGATCAAGCTGGAGGTTCGCCAGGACAGCCATCCGATGGTTCCTGTCGTTGAAGAACATTATGTGTTCCGACGGGAAACCATGCAGGACGTACTGATGTGGCTCCTGGGCGCTGCCGGCATCGAGAAAAGCAAAACCACCAAAGTCCAAGGCGGACGACCTTTATGTGCCACCGACAGCCGTGGTGACATCGAGGGTTGCCGTCGAAGCGCCGGCAGACTGGTTTTAGCCGTTCTGCCCCCCGCCCTTTGCCGGGAGTGTATAACAACGCTCCCGCAAGGGGGGAGCGTCTATTTTTGACGAGGTGTGAAATGGAAACTACCAGTTACAAAGTTTGGCTCACCATAGAGAAGATTGACCTTGAGAATGATGTTTTTGAAAACGTAGCCGAGGTCAATCTGGATGAATTTGACAACGAAGCCAAGGCTCAAGAGCTTGTGGACAGGCTTGTCGGGAGGATGCGCCATGAAAAAAAATAACCTGATCGGGGGCCTGCGGATTGCCATGCAGGCCCTGGCCGGGAAGTTTGGTATTGGTCTTACCTTCTCGGGGAATACGCCTTTCACTGACTTTAAGCGAATTAACCTGCCTGTGCTGGATCATGTCGATGACGAAGGAGTGGCGATTATGGCTCGCGGGTATATCGACCACGAGGCGGCGCATATCCGTTTTTCAGATCCGATTTCTTATCCGACCTGGCTGAACATTCTTGAGGATGTTCGCATTGAAAACGCGATGACTCGGGAATATCCAGGAGCGGGCATAAACCTGAGCAAGCTGGTTGCCCGTATCAAACAGGATGATGATACAGCTTTTCTCGGCGAAAGAGAGCAGCCGGTATCCGTTCTGCAAAGCTGGGCACTGTGCTGGGGTCGCAGTCAGATTCTCAAGCAGGATTTGGCTGATTACGCCGGCCGGATGGAAGCGTTGGCGTTGGAGCTTTTCGGCACGTCCTTTTGCACGGCCTTCATGGGCATCTTGCAAAAGCTGCCCGGTTGCCGTTCGACGGGGGATTGCCAGAAGCTGGTTGAGGAGATCGAGGAGCTGCTGCGGCAGAACTCTCCTCCGCCGCCACCGCAACCCCAGGCCGGTGAAGACGATGACCAGAAACAGGAACAGGATGGCCAATCCGACGAGTCCGGTCAGGACAGCCAGGGCGAAAGCCAGGGCGGTCAGGATGGCAAGGATGATGGCGATAACGGCCAGAATGATCAGAACAGTAACGATGATGACGCCGGCGATGATGATGGCCCCGGTGAAGAGGGCGACCAGGAAGATCCCCAGGGTGAAGGTGAGCAGGAAGGGCAGGGCGATGGAAACGACGACCAGGGTGTTCAGAGTGGCAACCAGGGTGATCAGGGCGAAAGCTCGGATGATCCTGACGGCCATGATGACCTTGGGGACCGTTTCGATATAGGGCAAATGTTACGGAATCGCCTGCAACAGGCGGTCGAGGACAGCTCGGCGCCAGCAATTCCTGCCGCAAGCATTTACTCGGACAATAACGATCCGGTGATCGCCAACACCTTCTACGGCGAAATGGACTGGTCCGGCATGGACCGGCGGCTGGAGGATGAATATCAGCGTGCGGTTGATCTTGGCAGGCTAAATCTAGCTTTGCTGCATGAAACCAGGCGGCAGACCGCGCAGCTCCGCGCCGGTCTGGACGGGCTTCTGCAATCTGTCCGCCTGCAACACGGTCGCAGGGTTTCAAGCGGTCAGCGGGTGTCTAGCAGTGATTGCTACCTGATCGGGGCGAAGACCACGGATACCCGTGTTTTCCGCTCTAAAATCCCAAGGGTGGACAACAACACTGCGGTCGCGGTACTGGTTGACTCCAGTGGGTCGATGCAGGGAGACAGGGACAAGATCGCCGCCTCCGCCACCTATGTGATTACCCAGGCACTGGAAGCCATCAATGGCATCGAAACCATAGTCGGGCATTTTCCGGCAGCATGGACAAACGAGCATGACATGCGAGGTGTGCATGTCATCAAGGACTTCGGTGAGAAGCCCAAGATGGAAAGGTTTGCTTTTCCCTCCTGTGGCGCGACGCCGATAAGGCCGGCCCTGCTTTGGGGCGGGATGCAGTTGTGTCACCGTCCGGAGCCGCGGAAAGTGCTGCTGGTGATAACCGACGGCGAGGTTAGCCACCCAGAGGCAGTTCGGGAAATCGTCAAGAAGGTGCAGAGGTCCGGTGTCGAGGTATATGGCATTGGGATCGAGATTGTGACGGCGACAGACTGGCTGCCACCGGGTAATGGCGTCAACATCAAGGATGTCCTGGAACTGCCGCAGGCAATGATCGGGCTGCTCAAGCAGGCGCTTGTGCAGCCGGGTCGGCGCTGAATCTATTAACCCCTTCGTCGCCCCTGGTGGCGACCTTGTGCCAAGGAGCAGCGGACCCTTGGTAGAAGGTTGCCACCAGGGCTACTGGTGGGAAACAGGGTGAAAAGGCCGCTTTGGTCCTTCGGGATCGAGGCGGCCTTTTTTTGTTTCCGGAGATGGTGGTGAAACCGGCCTCAATCTCAGGCGAGTTCGAGCAGGTCTGACAGAACGGTCTTAGAATTGCGTCCGAAATTGCCGTTGGTGAAAAAAAACTATGCCACCACCGCCTGTAATTTGATGCTGTCGGCTACAGCCCGGACAAACTTTTGCCGTCCGTGTCCGGGCAGGGGGGCCTCTTTTACATCCAGCAGGCCGGCGGCCACCAACTGATCAACATCTTTCTTGACCGAACTGCGATCACGTTTGAGACGCTGGGCTAAAGCAGTGATAGACAAGGGCTCTTTTTTGGCTGCCCGGAAAAGAGCCAGGCGACCGGGGCTCATCACGGAAAACATATCCGCCGGATCTTCGAAGGTAAGGGTATATTCAGGTTTAAGTTCCTTTCCCTGGTCTATACGGCGGGCTATTTCGCGGCTCCGGGCCAGGAAATCCTCAACGGTACCGGTCTTTACGGTTACGTTGCGCATTGTATTCCTCCAATACGGTTGTCCAGTCCTGCTCGAAACGTTTTTCAAGCTCGGCAAAATTTGTTGCTTTTATCGGTTCGACCGTCCCCTTATAGTGCCGGTGGTGACCGTGTTTGTTGTCATAGCCAACCACTCGGCCGTTATCGCCGCTGTAGATCAGGTGGTTGATGTAGGCCAGGTTGTATCGGGTTACAACTCCTTCTGTTTCCCAAATTTCATAGCGGAGAATGCCATTGCCACGTTTCCTGGAAATGGCGAAGGTTCGATCGATTACCTTTTTCTCAGACATGATTTATTCTATCACCCCTGCGTTGTGCGGGCAAGTTTTTCGTGTCTAGCTGGGGTGGTGACGGCCTTTTATTTTGTGCTTGACATAATGACCGTATGGGCAATATGGTCTATATTGACCGTATGGTATATACCATATTGACCATGTTGCATGGTGAGCATGGTCAATATGTTTGCGTGTCGGAGGTATATATGAGCATCGTACTGTTTGGAGGAGAAAAAGGGGGGACTGGTAAAACCACCCTGGCAACCAACATCGCCGCCATGCTGGCGCAAAAAGGCCGCGATGTGCTGCTGCTGGACACCGACCGGCAGGGATCGGCTTCGGCCTGGGCCACCGTGCGGGAGGAGGACGGCATCGAGCCCCGGGTGGCCTGCCTGCAGAAGTTCGGCAAGGGCCTGGCCGGCCAGGTCCGCGATCTGGCCGGCCGCTATGACGACATCGTGATCGATGCCGGCGGGCGGGATTCCATGGAGCTGCGTTATGCCCTGGGGGTGGCCGACCGGGCTTTTATCCCTGTGCAACCTTTTCAGTTCGACATCTGGACCATCCGCCAGATGGACAGCCTGGTCGAGATGGCACAGGGGTATAATGCCGACCTGGAGGCGTTTGTCATCCTGAACCGGATTTCGCCCAACCCGGCCATCAGAGAGGGGCAGGAGGCCCTGGATTTCCTGGCCCAAGAGCAATTTGAGCATCTTGCCCTGGCGGAGTCCATGGTCCATGACCGGATCGCATTCCGAAAGGCTGCCCGTGGGGGGATGTCCGTCATTGAGTGGGGGGATGATCTTAAGGCGGTGCAGGAAATGACCGCGCTGCTTGGAGAGATTTTTCGTTAAATGGGTGCAAAGTCACCAATTTCGGGGAGAACAGTATGACGAAAAGAACCACGCCGCTGCGTAGTGCTCCTGGGACAAAGAAGGCGCCTGCCGATCTGGATGCCTTTGCGGCCGCTGCCGGCGAGTTGCCGGCCGGGGGCGCCGGTGAGCAAGAGCAATATCCCTGGGAGCATCCCCGGGTCCGGGATGATGTGATGAAGGCCATCAATCTCAAGATGACGGAGCCGCTGTACCTGAAGCTCCGGTATATTGCGGATCATACGCCCTATAATATGACCTCGTTTATTATTGAGCGTATTGGGCCTGAGATTGAGGCGGAGATTGAGAGGTTGACTGGGAAGAACTGATGACACGATAAGCTGTTGTCATGCTCGCCGCCGATCAGCCTACAATAGCCCAAAGCCGTCGGTGCCAGCGGGCAAATCACTGGCGAAAAACGCAAGCATCATCCGAAAGCAGCCCGCTATAGGGGGTGGTTTTTTTGTTTACATGCCGGTCGGCAGCCGTTATTGACAAACATATTGATTTGTGACGAGGGAGTTGCACGTGGTTGTTGGCGATGCCTTTTTTTTGACAGGATAGAGAAGAACACTTCTTATCAGTGCAACCTGTTGGCCAGCGCCCTCATCAAGGCAGGATTAGCCCTCGAAAGGAGCTTTCAAGATGAATGATAATAAGGGAAAACGGGCCGCAATTGGTGGAATTGTTGGGTCGTCGTTTGGTGGCAAAATAGTAAACTGCCATTCGAGCTGCAAGATCATTGTACGCGGGGAGGTGGGTAGTGCTGATGTGGGGGGTATAGCTGGAAGAACAAGGGGCACAGAAGTTGCGGGATGTACGAGCGAATCAGAGATTGTTTACTTGCCCCCTACGAAGGTACTTAATGACGTTAAACAAACTGTGAGCAGGCAGGTCGCGAATTCGGAAGTTGTTGCGGAGCTGCATCGCCAGATTGACCTGATGAATGAAAGCAAAGACATAGGTTCATTTCGCAACTCGTATAATCGTTTCGTGGAATCTGCCGCCAAACACGTCGCCGTCCTAAAGCCAATTGTCGACATGTTGAAGCAGTGGGCAGATCAATGATCTTCGAGTGAAACTGGATCAGGCTGGCGGCGGTGCGCGTAACCGGATCGGATGAGTGCCGGAGATATTCTCCACGGCGGTATTTTGTGGTAAGAGAAAGCTGCAGGACCGACATAAACCGTTGACTGACGCATGAGAAGGTAGGAGATATCAGGCCGTTGAGCGCCGGTCCGGTCGTAAAAAAAAACGGCCGCCGGTCGATCGGTA
The DNA here is from genome assembly GCF_044068625.1 of Desulfurivibrio modestus. NCBI lineage: Bacteria > Pseudomonadati > Thermodesulfobacteriota > Desulfobulbia > Desulfobulbales > Desulfobulbaceae > Desulfurivibrio > Desulfurivibrio modestus. The sequence continues at coordinate 909 of NZ_JBIPKH010000031.1, read as the reverse complement.
ATTTTTTGAAAACGGGTTTTTCTACAGATTCGTTGAGCCTCACTTGGCGAAGGGAGTGTTTATATGCCGTACAACGCTACCGTCATCAACATCATGATCGCCTCGCCCGGTGACGTTGCTACCGAACGCAACGTCATTCGCACCGCAATTCACGGCTGGAATGCCGTCCATTCTGCGGACCGTGCGGTGATCCTCGCTCCGGTTGGCTGGGACACGCATTCGGCTCCTGAAATGGGTGATCGCGCCCAAGCAGTGATCAACAAGCAAGTGCTGCAAAACTGTGATCTACTCGTCGCCGTGTTCTGGACGCGCCTCGGCAGCCCGACGGGAAAGGTGGCAAGCGGGACCGTTGAGGAAATCGAGGAGCACTTGCGGGCCGGGAAGCCGGCAATGCTCTACTTCTCCAATGCACCGGTCCACCCTGACAGCGTCGATGATGCTCAGTACAAGGCGTTGCGTGACTTCCGCGCGGCTTGCCAGAAGCGAGGCTTGGTCGAGACATACGACTCCTTGGAAGAGTTTCGAGAGAAATTCTGGCGACAACTCGCGCAGACGATCATTCGTGAGTATGGAAGCGTCGGAACGTCACAAGCCGATCCCGCTCTCTTTGCCGCGCCGTCAGGTCCTCGGCTCAGCGACACGGCGAAGCAGTTGCTTTTGGAAGCGGCACAGGACCGGAATGGCGTCGTCATGTGCGTCCGGATGATGGGCGGACTAATCGTACAAACGAACGGCAAGCAGCTTGCCGAGAAGGGTGATCCACGTAGTGAGGCTCGCTGGAAGAGCGCAATCGAAGAACTCATGAACTTCGGGCTCATGGAAGCGCGGGGCCACAAGGGCGAGGTGTTCGGCCTGACCAACGAGGCCTATCAACTCTCCGATCAGTTGGGTGGCGGGATGGCGTGAGGG
>NZ_JBIPKH010000030.1:0-20717 GCF_044068625.1 Desulfurivibrio modestus | reverse complement strand
ATGCAGATCGGCATGGATTGGAATCAACCCCTTCGCTTAACAAGCAGGAGAGAAGATGAGCGATCGGCAGCAAAAAATTCTCCTGGTGGACGACGAGGCCACCTTTCGCCGCCGGCTGGAAAAGGCTTTTGCCCGCCGGGGCTTAACGGTTTTCGGGGCCGGCGACTACGATACCGCCATCGCCATCATCCATGGCGAGAAACCTGATCTGGCGGTGATCGACCTGCGGATGCCCGGCCGCTCCGGCCTGGAGCTGGTGGCCGCCGCCCGGCGGATCCACCCGGACCTGGCCATGGTGGTGCTGACCGGCTACGGCAGCATCGCCACCGCCACGGTGGCGATCCGCCTGGGGGCCGTGGCCTACCTGCCCAAACCCGCCGACGCCGATGAGATTCTGCTGGCTTTCCGTGGCCAGCCGGCCCCGGAGCTGGAGGTGGACCAGGAAACGGATGGCGACGAGTCCGGGAGCAAAAAAACCAAAACCACGAAAGCTAAATTCCCGGCTCCCTCCCTGGCCCGGGCGGAGTGGGAGCATATCAACCGGGTGCTGGCCGACTGCGACGGCAATATCTCCCAGGCCGCCCAGCGCCTGGGCCTCCACCGCCGCACCCTGCAAAGAAAACTGCAGAAGATGCCCCCCCGCCGCTGATTCTAGCCGTTCAAGAGCTTGACCACCGGGTATTTATCCCACATCTCCACCACGTTAAGACAGGCCAGGCTCTGTTCGATCCGGAAGATATGGCGGAGCGGCAGTTGCAGAAAGTGGCAGAGAATAACCCGGTTGATGCCGCCGTGGGCGACCACGATCACCTCCCGGCCGGGATGGGCGGCCAGGATCTTTTTGATCGCCCGCCGACCCCGCCGGGCCACCTCCAGGGTGTTTTCTCCCTCCGGCGGACTGAAACCCAGGGGATCGGCGGCCCAGGCCTCGAAATGCTCGGGCCAGGCGGCCCGGATCTCCCGAAAGCTCAACCCCTCCCAGACTCCAAAATGGCGCTCCCGCAGATCGGGTATCGGGATCGGATTCAACCCCAGGGGGGCGGCGATGATCTCCGCGCTGACCCGGGTACGGCTTAAGGGCGAACAGTAGAGGGCCGCAGGGGCCGGAGGGGGGGCGGCGGAAACGGGGTCCGACCCGTTGGGGGCCGGCCGATGAATCTCCCCCAGGTAGTCACCGGCCCGGGCAGCGGCCGCCGCCGCCAACCGCCGCCGCAAACGGCCAGCGGTCTCCTCGATCTGGGCCCGGCCCGCCGCCGCCAGCGGCACATCGATACTCCCCTTGTAGCGGGCCTCACCATCGCCTTCGGTGGCCCCATGCCTTACCAGATAGAGAGTCGTAACCATATCAGCACCGCCAACAGGAAGAAAAGTTCGCCCAACTCGTTGAGCGCCCCCAGACTGTCACCGTTGAGGCCGCCAAAACGACGATGAAACATGGCCATCAGCCAGCGGCCCCACAGGTGGAGCAACCCGGGCAGGGCGAGATAAAAGGCCCAGGAAAAGGGGGGCAGATAGGCGGCGAGCAGCAGGGCCGGCACCAGCAGCAACCCCAGCAGGGTCGCCCCCCCCCAGAGCAGTTGCCGGCGGCCCACCTTGCCCAGAAAGAGCCGTCCCAGGCCGTCGGGCCGGGAGGGCACGGCAGCGGGCATGACGCTGAGCATCGCCCACTTGCCCAAGGCGGGCAGCAGCAGCAGGCTGGAGTAGTAGGCGGCGTAGGAGTTGTGGGAGAGGCTTTTCAGGGCCTGGAACTTGAGCAGCAGGAGGAAAAAGACCGCCAGCATGCCAATGGCCCCGGTGGCCGAGTCCTTCATCGCCGCCAGCCGCCGCTCCCGGTCGGCATCATCATCGCCGCTGGATTTCACCGCCAGGGCATCGAAGGTATCGGCCAGGCCATCCTGGTGAAAGCCGCCGCTGACCAGCACCGCCACCAGCAGCACCAGCCACAGGGCCAGATCGGGGTGAAAAAACCAGCCGGCGGCCAGGTCGGTGGCCACCAGCAACAACCCCTGCAGCCCCCCCACCAGAACAAAGGCGCCGGCGGAGCGGGTCAGATCCCGCTCGCTCACCGGGGTCCGCCAGGCGGGCAATGGCACAATGGTCAAAAAAACCAGGGCCAGCCACAGCGATTTCATGAGCCGCCCTGCCCCGGCCGCAAACCGGCGGCCAGCAGAAGGGCGGCTTCGGCCAGGTTGCCCTCGCTGAGATGGCGGGTAACCGAAAGGCGCAGCCGGGCGCTGCCCTCGGGTACGGTGGGGGGGCGCACCGCCACCACGAACAGACCCCGGGACCGCAACTCCTCGGCGGCCAGGGCGGCGGCGGCGCTCTTCCCCACCGGCAGCGGAATGATCTGGGATGGGCCCAGATCCGTCTCAATGCCGGCCTGGGTCAGTTGACCCTTAAAAAAATCAACTCTGCGCCAGAGATCGGTCCGCAGCTCCGGTTCCTCCACCATCAGGGCCAGGGCGGCCAGGGCGGCGGCGGTGGTGGCCGGCGGCAGGGCGGTGGAGAAGATGAAGCTGCGAGCCCGGTTGACCAGATAGTCGATCATCTCCCGGTCGCCGGCGACATAGGCCCCATAGGAGCCCAGGGCCTTGCCCAGAGTCCCCATCACCAGATCCACCCGTGGGGCAAGGCCGGCCTCAGCCACCAGTCCGGCGCCATGGGGACCGAACAGGCCGGTGGCGTGGGCCTCGTCCACCAGCAGGCGGCAACCGTAGCGCTCCTTCAGCTCCACCACTTCGGCCAACGGACAGAGATCGCCATCCATGCTGTAAAGGGATTCCACCACAATCAGGGCCTGACCCGCCCCGCCCCGCCGCTTTTGGAGCAACTCCTCCAGATGGTTGCAATCGTTGTGATGGAAGCGGTGCAGCTGGGCTCCGGAAAGGCGGCAGCCGTCATAGATGCTGGCATGGCTGAGCCGGTCGGCGAAGATCTGGTCATGGCGACCCACCAGGGCGGGAATAATCCCGATATTGGCCAGATAACCGCTGCCGAAGAGCAGGGCCGCCGGCAGCCCCTTGAACAGGGCCAGGGCGGCTTCCAACCGGCGGTGCAGCTCCAGGTTGCCCCCCATCAGGCGGGCGGAGCCGGCTCCGGTACCGAAAAGGCTCATGGCCTCGGCCGCCGCCGTCAGCAAGCGGGGGTGGCGACTCAACCCCAGATAATCGTTGGAAGAAAAATCCAGCATCTCGCCAAATTGGGGCAGAGCAATCCGCCCCCCCTCGGGATGCTCCAGGGGCAACAGACGGCGCAGCTTACCCCGCCGCTGCTGTTCACTTAAAAAATCGCTCAATCTGACCACAAGGCCACCATCTGGCGGGCAAACTCCCGGTCCGCGGCCGGGGTCCGGCCCCGTTGAGTGAGATAGCCGCCGATCATCATCCCGTCGGCCCCGGCCATGAAGGCGGCGGCGAGAAAGTCGTCCAGGGCCGCCTCCCGCCCCCCGGCCAGGCGCACGCAAACCCGGGGCAGCAGCAGCCGGCAATAGGCGATTCCCCGGAGAATTTCCCGGATCGGCAAAGGGCTGGTCCCCTCCAGGGGGGTTCCCGGCAGGGGGATCAGAATGTTGAGGGGGACCGAATCCACCTCCAGCTCGGCCAGGGTGGTGGCCATGCTCAAGCGGTCCTCCTCCTCCTCCCCCAAACCGAAGATCCCCCCGGCACAAACCTCCAGCCCGGCCGCCTGGGCGGCCCGAATGGTGGCGATCCGATCGGCGAAGGTGTGGGTGGTGGTGACCTGGGGAAAGAACCGTTCCGAGGTTTCCAGGTTGTGATGGTAACGGCTCATCCCCGCCGCCTTGAGTCGGGCCAGGGTGGCATGATCGAGAATCCCGAAGGAGCCGCAGACCTTGATCCCCACCTGCTCCCGCACCGCGGCGATGGCCGCCGCCACCGGCTCGACCTCCGCCACCGGCAGCCCCCGGCCACTGGTGACCAGGGAGAAACGCGCCGCCCCGTCCGCCTTGGCGACCCGGGCGGCAGCCACCACCTCTTCCGTGCTTTTCAGGGGATAGATCGGGGCCTCGGTCCGGTAGTGGCCGGATTGGACACAGTAGCGGCAATCCTCGCTGCAGCGCCCCGATTTGGCGTTGATGATGCTGCAGAAGGAGAAGGCGGTTTTCCGCCGCTCCAGCTTGACGGCCAACGCCGCCGCCAGCAGCTCGGCGGTGGGCATGCGTCGCAATTTTTCCGCTTCCGGGACCACCGACACCACCTCTCCTTAGCTATTTTTTGAGCCCGAAAATACCACCCTTGACAAAGGCGGGGGCTCGACCCTCCCGGCGGCGGCCGGGGCGGGCGCTCTTACGTTTAACGGCGGGAGGGGGCGGGGCGGCGGCACTGATGATCGCCGAGGGCTGCTCCCCGGTCAAGGCGGCCCGGTACAACTCATAAAGGGCCAGGCATTGGGGGAAATAGCCCTTGCGAGCCAAGGGCTTGGGCCACTCGCCAACCTCCTCCTCGGACTCCACCGGGCAGTGGGCCAGCAGCAGGGGCAGATTGCTGAGCAACATGGCCAGGGATTCCTTGGAGCTGCGTTTGATATTGAGCGGGACCAGTATCTCGTCCAGCTCGCTCCGCAACTTACGGGAGAAACGGTAGGCCCCGCTCCGATCCAGCTCCTTGGCCAACAACTCGAACCGGGCCTCGGCCCAGGGGAGCAGCAGCAGGGCCAGCAACATCTCCTCGGAAAACTCTTTCCCGGCGGCCACCATCTGGTCGACCATCCGCAACAGCTTAAAAAGCAGGGTCACCAGTGGTGCGGGGGCAATCAGCCGCTGACTCTCCTGGTCGGCGGGGCCCGGCGGCGGTAAAATCCCGCGATAAAAGGGGAACAGTTCAAAAAAGATCCCGCTGGCCAAGGCAAAATCGGCCCAACTCCGGCTGGCGCCGGCCCGCAGATCCTTGAACAGCTCATCCCGCAGCCGGGAATCGGGGCAGAGCCCCAGCTTATCCACGTGCCGGCAAATCGCCAGCCAGGTTTCATTCTCGATGGTGAAATCACTGCGGGCGGCATGGCGGATGGCCCGCAGCATCCGCACCGGATCACGAAGCAGGCGACGGTCCGGGTCTCCCACCAGGCGGACCAGGCGATTCCGCAGATCCTCCACCCCCCCGGTGTAGTCGATCACCGTGAAATTTTCGATCTCGTAAAAGAGGGCGTTGATGGTCAGATCCCGGCGGAAGGCGTCCTCCACCGGGGTGCCGAAGGTGTTGTCGTGGGCTAACGTCTCGATCTCGCCGCCGTTGGCTTCAAACTCGCTGCGGCACCGGAAGGTGGCGACCTCGATGATCTTGCCGCCGGGGAAAAAGACCTGCACCAGGCGGAAACGACGGCCGATGATGCGGCTGTTACGGAAGATCTTGCGCAACTCGCCGGGCTTGGCGCTGGTGCTGATATCAAAATCCTTGGGCTTCTTGCCCAGCAGCAGGTCACGCACCCCCCCGCCCACCAGATAGGCCAGATGCCCCTCATCCCGCAGGCGGTGCATCACCTTGAGGGCTTCCCGGTCGATATCGGCCCGGGAAACGGTATGCTCGGCCCGGGGTATCACCCGGGGCTGGGGCGACATGGTTGCGGTCATCGCTTCTGCTTCTTCACGCAAAGCGGCGGAATCGTCAAGCTGAGACACCAGGGGGCTACCTCTGCTCCTTGTAAACGGATTCGGCCTGGCTGACAAACTGATCGAAAACTTCCTTCACCGTCAGAATCTCTTTCATCTTCCAGACATTTTCACCGGTGAAAAAGAGGCCTTCCTCCAGATCGCCCTGGTAGGCTTTCTGCAAACGGTCGCTGATGCAATAAAAATGATCGCACTTTTTCAGGCACTTCCAACGGCACTCCTTGGCCTTCATCTCGACCTTGTCGGCCAGCCGCTGAACAAAGGGGGTTTTGAGCGCCCGGCCCGGCAACCCCACCGGCGAACGGATCAGGGTGACATCTTCCGGCCGGGCCTTGAGCATGGCCTGCTTGAAATTATCATCGGCCGAACACTCCTTGGTCAGCACGAAACGGGTGGCGATCTGCACCCCATCGGCCCCATATTTATCCATCATTTCAGCCATTTCAAAGCCATCGGTGATCCCGCCGGCGGCGATCAGCGGCACCTTCTTGACCACCTTGCGCACCTCGGGGAAGAGCTCACGCAGAGCCCGGTCGGTCCCCAGATGGCCGCCGGCCTCCTTGGCCTCCACCACGATGGCCGCCGCCCCCAGCTTTTCCGCCAGACGGGCGAAGGCGGGCGAGGAGACAATGGAAACGATGGGGGTATTGGTCTCCTGGCCGATCTTGAAGATATCACGGGAAAAACCGGCTCCGGTGATGATCATGTCCACCCCGGCCTCAATGGAGCCCATCACCAGCTGGTAAAAATTCTTCATGGCAAACATGATGTTGACCGCGATAACCCCGTCGGTTTCGCGCTTGGCCTTGCGAATATCGGCCTGCAACTCCTCCACCGGCAGGCCCGAGCCGCCGATGGTGCCGATTCCGCCACATTGCGCCACCGGAACCGCCAGGGCAGAGGTGGAAACCCGAATGGACATACCACCTTGAATCAAGGGGATCGGCGCGGTAAAACGGCCGATGGTCAGGGAAGGAAGCTTCATCGTGGAAAAATACTCCGCTTGCTTGTTGTTTTTTGGGCGTTAGAGCTGGTAAACAAAATTACCCGGCCACCGGAGGTCGATTATGTTTGCCCCCCTCGCCGGGAATGTGATTCAATGTCAGCACAAAACTTGAACTGTCTCTTATGACAAAAAGGTTAAAAAGGCAATCTTTTTTGTCGGCGTGACCGCCGACGATTGACAGTCGGCGTAACCATCAACTGACAGTCGGCGTGACCATCAACTGACAGTCGGCGTAACCATCAACACAAAGCCGCCGGCCGGGTCCGGCGTTATCACCGGGAGACAATTTATACATGAACCAAGCGCCGTCGGCCGAACCAGAAATTGCGCCCCCGATCAGGATTCTGGCGGTGGACGACGACCCCCAGATTATCAGCCTGTTGAAAAGCGCCATCACCGCCTTCGGTTTTGGGTGTGAAACCGCCGCCGATGGAGTGGAGGCCCTGGCCAGGGCCCAAAAGGAAAAATTTGCCATTGTGCTGACCGACCTCACCATGCCCCGCATGGACGGCATGACCCTGCTCAAGGAACTGAAAAACCTTTATCCCCGCCTGGACGTGATCGTGATCACCGGCTACGCCGAAAATTTCAGTTACACCGACGTGATCAAGGCCGGGGCCTGCGACTTTATCGCCAAACCATTCAATATCGATGAACTGGAGGCCAAACTGCGCCGGGCCCTGCGCGAACAGGATCTGGTGCGCAAACTGGAGCATCTCTCCATGTGCGACGCCCTGACCGGGCTCCACAACCGGCGCGGCTTCGAGGCCGAACTCCGGGAGGAGATTCCCCGGGGCCAGCGCCAGAACTACTCGGTTTTCCTGGCCATCATCGACATGGACAAATTCAAGTCCTACAACGACCAGCACGGCCACCAGGCCGGCGACGAGGCCCTCAAATCGCTGGGCCGCCTGCTGCTGAGCCACACCCGCGACAAGGTGGACTGGTGCTGCCGTCCCGGCGGCGACGAGTTCGCCATTATTCTCCCCTACACCTCGGCGGAACAGGCCAGGGCCGTCTGCCGGCGGATCCTGGAGCAGTACCGCGCAAACCCCTTCGGCGAGACCACCCTGAGTATCGGCCTGGCCCGTTTCGTCGGCTCGCCCAACCTCGATCTGGAGGAAGCGATCCATAATTTCATCCGCCGGGCCGACCAGGCGATGTACCGGGCCAAAAAGGCCGGCGGCGATCAGATCTGCTTCGACGACGCCCTGCCGGCCGACTAAACCGCCGGCCGCGGCCCACTTAGCCCTCACCTGGAATCAGCCCCCCTTACCCGCAAAATAATTTGTATTTCTCCCTGCCCTCTGGTATATAAGCCCATCGTATTTCCATAATCTTAAGGAGGATCGTCAACATGGGAAACAGCACAGACACAACAGCAACCGCAGGTGGGGAGTCCTTTGCCGATCTGTTTGAACAGAGCATCCAGGTAGCGGATGTGGGCGAAGTGGTCAAAGGCGAAGTTATCGCCGTGGGTAAGGATTATGTTCTCGTGGATATCGGGGACAAATCGGAAGGCGAAATCGACATTACCGAATTTAGAAACGAAGAGGGTGAAATCTCCGTAAAAGTCGGCGACACCTTTGAAGTATTTGTTGAAAAGCGGGAGCCCGAGGGCGGCATCAAGCTCTCCCGCGAACGGGCCATCGGCATCAAGGTCTGGGAGGAGATCGCCCGGATCCAGGAGGCCGACGAAACCATCAGCGGCCGGATCGACAGCCGGGTCAAGGGCGGCCTCTCGGTGGATATCGGCGTCCCCGCCTTTCTGCCCTACTCCCAGATCGACCTGCGCCCGGTCCGCGATCTCGACGCCCTGATCGGCGACACCTTCGAATTCAAGATTCTCAAATACAACCGCCGCCGCAACAACGTGGTGATCTCGCGGCGGGCGATCATGGAAGCGGAGCGCGCCCATCTGCGCGAGGAGATGAAGGGCACCCTGGAGGAGGGCCAGGTCCTCACCGGTTCGGTGACCAACATCACCGATTACGGGGTCTTCGTCGACCTCGGCGGCATGGACGGCCTCTGCCATATCACCGATCTCTCCTGGGGCCGGGTATCCCACCCCTCCAAGATGTTCAAGGTGGGCGACGAAATCCAGGTCAAGGTTCTCAAATACGACCAGGAAAACGACAAGGTCTCCCTGGGGGTCAAGCAGCTCAAGAGCGATCCCTGGGAAACCATTCTCCAGCGCTATCCGGTGGGAGCCAAGGTTCCCGGCAAGGTGGTCAGCATCACCGACTACGGCGCCTTTGTCGAGCTGGAGGAGGGGGTCGAGGGCCTGGTCCATATCTCCGAGATGTCCTGGTCCAAGAAATCCCGCCACCCCTCCAAGATTGTCACCGTCAGCGACGAGGTCGAGGTGGTGGTGCTCAATGTCGACCCCGAGGCCAAGCGGATCTCCTTGGGCATGAAGCAACTCCAGCCCAACCCCTGGGATATGGTGGCGGAGAACTACCCGGCGGGCTCGATCATCGAGGGCAAGGTCAAGAACATCACCGATTTCGGCATTTTCATCGGGATCGAGGAGGGGATCGACGGCCTGATTCACGTCTCCGACCTCTCCTGGACCGAGCGGATCAAGCACCCCGGCGAGAAGTACGCCAAGGGTGAGACCATCCAGGCCGTGGTCCTCAAAATCGACAAGGAGAACGAGCGCTTCTCCCTGGGGATCAAGCAACTGCAGCCCGACCCCTGGGAAGCGGCGGTGGAAAAATACGCCATCGGCACCAAGCTGACCGGCAAGATCACCAACGTCACCGAATTCGGCGTTTTCGTCGAGCTGGAAGAGGGGATCGAAGGCCTGATCCATGTCTCCGAGCTGAGCAAGGAAAAGGTGGAAACCCCCGTCGGCCTCTACAACGTCGGTGATGAACTGGAAGCCCGAGTGATCAACGTTTCGGCCCGGGATCGCAAGATCGGTCTCTCCATCAAGGCCTTAAGCGGCGAGAGCGAAGAGGCCCGGGTGGAAGAGTACAAACAGAAACAGGCGAAAAGCGGTCCTTCCACCCTGGGCGACCTGCTCAAGGAGGAGCTGAACCGGGAGAAGGAAGGGGCTTGATTTTCAGCCCCGGCCTCGGCGGTGATCACCCATGAGTGACCCGACTCCATTGCGGCGTAAACACCCGATCATGACCGGCTGCCTGCTGCTGGTCGTGGTCGGGCTGCTCTTCTGGGCCGCGGTCAGCTTTTTTCTGGGCTCGTTGCTCCGCTCCTCCGGCTCCGACCTGCTCGGCTCCGGCATCCGCAAGGAGGGAGTTGGGGTGGTCGAGATCCGGGGGGTGATCGCCTCCGCCGATCAGCTCGTCGCCCGCCTCCGCGAGTTCCGGGAGCAGGAGAACATCCGGGCCATCGTGCTGCGGATCGACAGCCCCGGCGGGGCGGTGGGCGCCTCTCAGGAGTTGTTCACCGAAGTCAAGCGCACCAACGCAGTCAAGCCGGTGGTGGTCTCCATGGGTTCGGTGGCGGCCTCCGGCGGGCTCTATGCCGCCTTGGGGGCGGAGAAGATCATCGCCAACCCCGGCTCCCTTACCGGCAGCATCGGGGTGATCATCAAGTTCGCCAATCTGGAGGAGTTGTTCGATAAGATCGGTTATCGCAGTGAGACGATCAAAAGCGGGGAACTGAAAGATATCGGCGCCTCCGGCCGGCCCATGCTGCCCGCCGAGCGGGCCATGCTCCAGGAGATGATCGACGGCGTTCACGATCAGTTTGTCGCCGCAGTGGTGGAAAGCCGCGGGCTACCCGAATCGACGGTGCGGGCCTTTGCCGACGGCCGGATCTTTCCCGGCAGCAAGGCTTTGGAGCTGGGGCTGATCGACGGCCTGGGCAATCTCAACGACGCGGCCATGGCCGCCGCCGAGCTGGCCGGCATGGCGCCGGGCGTGATGCCGCGCCTGATCTACCCGCCCCGGCGCGATCTCTCCCTGCTTACCCTGCTGCTCGGCAGCCGGGCCGAGACGCGGTTGACCCCGCCCATACATATAACACCGGTCCTTGCCTACGAATGGACCATTACCCCATAATCAAAAGGAAAACAGTCATGCTCAAACGGGATCTCATCAACGCTGTAGCCGAAGAAATGCCGGGTTTTCTTAAAAAGGATCTGGATCAGGCCGTCGATATCATGCTGGAGGGAATTCTGAACGCGCTGGAGGAAAATCGCCGGGTGGAGATCCGGGGTTTCGGCAGCTTCTCGGTTCGCGAACGCAAGGCCCGCACCACCAAGAACCCCCGCACCGGCAAGGTGATGCATATCCCGCCCCGCAAAAATGTTCATTTCACCATGAGCAAATCCCTCAAGGACGGGTTGATCGAGGGATAACCATTCAGCCGCCGACCCTTGGCGGCTAAAGCAGTTTGCCCTTGCCGGGCCGGAGGATGGTCAGTTCGTCGTCGTCGAGCATGGCCGCAACCGTCGAGGGCATGGGCGCGGTCAGCGGGCCGCTGTCGATGATATAATCAACCTGGTTGCCGTAACGCTCCTCAACTTCATAGGCGTGGATCAGGGCCGGAAAATCGGGATCATCGGGGGCCGCGCTGGTGGTCAGAATGGGGTTGCCCAGACCATGAACCAGGTCCATGCAGATCTGGTTTTCCGGCACCCTGATCCCCACCGTTTTCTGTTTGGTCATCATGATCTTTGGCACCAGCTTGGTTGCGGGCAGAACAAAGGTGTAGGGGCCGGGCAAACATTTTCGCATTACCCGGTAGCCGGTATTGGAAACCTGGGCATAGCTGCTCAGATCCTTGAGATCGGCGCAGATAAAGCTGAAGGGCTGGGAAAAGGGCCGCTGCTTGATCTGGTAGATCCGCTTCACCGCCTTCTGATTGAAGATATCACAGCCGATTCCATATACCGTATCGGTGGGATAGCAGATCACCGCCCCGTGGCGAAGCGCTTCAACCACCTGTTTAATCAGGCGCGGTTGGGGGTTGTCCGGGTTGATCGAAAGCAGCATCGTTTTCTCCTCGTCTTTAATGATAAGTCAACCGGTGATTCTAGCCTATTGCCTCAAATCCCGCAATCGTCAGTATCTTAAGGAGTTTATCCATGACCCTGGACAATCTGGAAACCGCTTACACCTTTGATGACCTGCTGCTGGTTCCTGCCGCCTCCGAGGTTCTCCCTTCGGCGGTGGACCTGGCCACCCGCCTCACCCGGGGAATCGCCCTCAAGATCCCGCTGATGAGCGCCGCCATGGACTCGGTCACCGAGCATCGCACCGCCATCACCATGGCCCGGGAGGGGGGGATCGGCATTATTCACAAAAACATGACCATCGCCGAGCAGGCCAAAGAGGTCCGCCGGGTGAAAAAATCGGAGTCGGGGATGGTGATCGACCCCATCACCGTGGAAGAGGAGCGCACCGTCCGCGAGGTCAACGAGATCATGCAGTACAACCATATCTCCGGGGTGCCGGTGCTGCGGAACGGCAAGCTGGTGGGGATCGTCACCAACCGCGATCTGCGCTTCGTCACCGACGAGAACCTCAAGGTGCGGGATGTGATGACCAGCAAGAACCTGGTCACCGCCCGACCGGGGATCACCCTGGAACAATCCAAGGCTCTGCTCCACGAGCACCGGATCGAAAAGCTGCTGGTGGTGGATGAGGCCGGGGTGCTGCAGGGGCTGATCACCATCAAGGATATTGAGAAGATCAGGCGCTACCCCCTGGCCGCCAAGGATGAACTCGGCCGCCTGCGGGTCGGCGCCGCCATCGGAGTCAACACCCCCCTGGCCGATGTGGAACAACTGGTGGCGGTGGGGGTGGACGTGGTGGTGCTGGACTCGGCCCATGGCCATTCCAGGAATATCATCGACGCCCTGCGGCGAATCAAGGACGCTTTCCCCGCGCTGCCGGTGATCGCCGGCAACGTGGCCACCGCCGAGGGTACCGAGGCCCTGATCAAGGCCGGTGCCGACTGCGTCAAGGTGGGGGTGGGCCCCGGCTCGATCTGCACCACCCGGATCGTGGCCGGAGTCGGGGTGCCGCAGTTGAGCGCCATCCACAACTGCACCCGGGTGGCCGACCGCTACGATATCCCGATCATCGCCGACGGCGGCATCAAATTTTCCGGCGAGATCACCAAGGCCATCGGCGCCGGAGCCAGCGTGATCATGATCGGCAGCCTCTTCGCCGGCACCGACGAATCCCCCGGCGAGACCTTTCTCTACCAGGGCCGGACCTACAAGGGCTACCGGGGGATGGGCTCCCTGGGGGCCATGCAGAAGGGCAGCTCCGACCGCTATTTTCAGGACAACACCGACAACCAGGCCAAGCTGGTACCCGAAGGGATCGAAGGCAAGGTTCCCTATCGCGGGCCGCTCTCCACCATGATCTACCAGCTGATGGGCGGTCTGCGCTCGGGCATGGGCTATGTGGGCGCCGGCCGCATCGACGAGCTGCGCAACAAGGCCAAGTTTGTCCGGATCACCCAGGCCGGGCTCAAGGAGAGCCATGTCCACGACGTGATCATCACCAAGGAAGCGCCTAATTACCGTTTGGGATAAACCATGGATATTCATAGTGAAAAAATTCTGATCCTCGATTTCGGCTCGCAATACACCCAGTTGATCGCCCGCCGGGTCCGCGAGGCCCATGTCTACTGCGAACTCCACCCCCACGATATGGGGATCGAAGAGATTCGGGCCTTTGCCCCCAAGGGGATTATCCTCTCCGGCGGCCCCAAGTCGGTTTACGAGACCGAGGCGCCCTCGCTTGATGAACGGCTGCTGGAACTGGGGGTGCCGGTACTGGGGATCTGCTACGGCATGCAGGTGATGGCCCGCCATTTCGGCGGCGAGGTGGTGCCGGCCGGCAAACGGGAGTACGGCCACGCCGAGATAACCGTCCAGGGTGAGCCGGATCAACTCTTCGACGGTTTTTTTGTCGAGGAGAAGAGTCCGGTCTGGATGAGCCACGGCGACCACGTGGCCCGGCTGCCCGAGGGGTTCACCGTGGTGGCGGCCACCGCCAACGCTCCGGTGGCCGCCATCCAGGACAGTGCCCGCCGTCTCTACGGCGTCCAGTTCCACCCCGAGGTCAACCACACCCCGCGGGGTGAGATCCTGCTCGACACCTTTGTCCGCAAGATCTGCCTCTGCCACGGCCACTGGACCCCGGGCCGGATCATCGACGACGCGGTGGCCCGGATCAAGGAGCGGGTGGGCGATGATCGGGTGATCCTGGGGCTTTCCGGCGGGGTCGACTCCTCGGTGGCCGCCGCCCTGATCCACCGGGCCATCGGCGAGCAGCTCAACTGCGTCTTTGTCGATACCGGCCTGCTCCGCCTGGGGGAGGGCGACCAGGTGATGGCCACCTTTGCCGAAAACATGGGAGTCAAGGTGGTGCGAGTCGATGCCGAGGAGCGTTTCATGGGCGCCCTGGCCGGGGTCGATGACCCGGAACGGAAACGCAAGATCATCGGCAACCTGTTCATCGAAATCTTCGAAGAGGCGGCGGGCGGCTTAACCGACGCCCGCTGGCTGGCCCAGGGCACCATCTACCCCGACGTGATCGAATCGGCCGGCGGCAAGACCGGCAAGGCCCAGAATATCAAAAGCCATCACAACGTCGGCGGCCTGCCCGAACATATGAAGCTCAAGCTGCTGGAGCCCCTGCGGGAGCTGTTCAAGGATGAGGTGCGGGCCATCGGCGACGAGCTGGGGCTGCCCCGCCAGATGGTCTGGCGCCACCCCTTCCCCGGCCCCGGCCTGGGGGTGCGGATCCTGGGGGCGGTGACCAAGGAGTACGCCGATATCCTGCGCCAGGCCGACGCCATCTATATTGAAGAACTTTACCAGAGCGGCTGGTATGATAAGATCAGTCAGGCCTTTGCCGTCTTCCTGCCGGTCAGAAGCGTCGGGGTGATGGGCGACGGCCGCACCTATGAGCATGTGGTGGCCCTGCGGGCGGTGGAAACCAAGGATTTCATGACCGCCACCTGGTCCCAGCTGCCCTACGACCTGCTGGCCAGAATCGCCGGCCGGATCATCAACGAGGTGCGGGGAGTCAACCGGGTGGTTTATGATATCTCTTCCAAGCCGCCCTCAACCATTGAATGGGAATAGCCCGGACGGACAAGCCGATGGGGAGTGGAAAAAGCAGGAAGGGGGAGAAACTGGGCGAACTGGAGCAGGCCAATCGCCTGCTGGAGAATTTTTCCCGGATCGCCGCGACCATCAACGCCCCCCGGCTCAGTTTTGAGCGCCGGATCCAGCGGGTGCTGGAGATCATCCTCGACTACCTGGGGGCGGCCCACGGTTCGATCATGATGCGGGAGGGGCGCGGCAAACGCCTGACGGTCCGGGCCGCCAGCCGCCGGGAGCTGATCGGGTGCCGCCAGTCCCTGGGCACCGATTCGGTGGCGTCCTGGGTCGCCCGCCACCGGGAACCGCTCTACGTCCCCGATATCGAGAATGATCCCCGTTTCGCCCGCCGGGCCACCGGCAGCCAATACCGGAAAAACTCCCTGCTCTCCGCCCCGATCATCCACCGCGACAGGGTGGTGGGGATCATCAACGTCACCGACAAGATCGGCGAACACGACCTGTTGCCGGAGGATATCGGCCGGCTGCTGGAGTTCGGCAGCGTGATCCTGGCCCTGCTGGTCCAGCAGGATCTGCAGCAGCAGCTCCAGCGCCAGCGCGACATTCTTCGGCAGCGCAACCGGGAACTCCAGCGGCAGCAGCAGATGCGAGCCGAACTCTCCCGGCTGCTGGTCCATGACCTCAAGGGGCCGCTTTCGGAAGTGGTGGCCAACCTGGATATCCTCTCCTACAGTCTGGAAGGGGAGTCGGCTGAATTTCTGGAGTCGGCCCAGGTGGCCTGCAACAAGGCGGTACGGATGGTCAGCAACCTGGGCACCATCGACAAGATCGAGGATGGCGGCTTCAAGCTGATTCCCGAACAGGTGGACCCGGCCATGCTGGTCAAGGAATCACTCAGCGACATCAAGGGGATGGCCGCCATCCGGGGGATCTCTCTTAAGCTGATGCTGCCCCAGCTCTCCCCGGAGGTGATCCGGGTGGACCGGGTGCTGATCCTGCGGGTGCTGCAGAATCTACTGACCAACGCCCTGGGCCACAGCCCGGCGGCCACCGAAATCAGCTTCGGTTACCGGCTGGACCAGGAGGGCCAGGCCCTGGAGTTTTTTGTCCAGGACCAGGGCCCGGGCATCCCCCCGGAGAAATTGCCCACCATTTTTGAAAAATACAGCCGGATCTCGGAAAGACAGGACGCCCTGGTGGGTTCCGGCCTGGGCCTCTACTTCGCCAAACTGGCGGTGGAGCTGCATGGCGGCACCATCGGGGCCACCAGCCGGCCCGACCAGGGCAGCCGGTTTTACTTCTTTCTGCCTGTTAGCTGAAAAGGGATCGCGACCGGAGATGGATATCCTCAGCCCCCAGGAGATGAATTTCCTCATCGTGGACGACGTGGACAACATGCGCCGTTCCATCCGGGCCATGCTCAAGCTGCTCAACTACGGCAAACTCTTCTACGAAGCGGCCAACGGCCGCGACGCCTGGGAGTTTTTGCAGGATGAGAACATCACCATCCATTTCATCATCTCCGACTACCACATGCCGCACACCACCGGCACCGAACTGCTCAACCTGATCCGTTCCAGCCGGCGCACCCGGGATATCCCCTTCCTGATGGTCACCGCCGAGGCCAACATGGATATCGTGGCGGAGGCGGCCGAACACGATGTGGACGCCTATCTGACCAAACCCTTCGTCACCGCCACCCTGGACCACAAAATCAAAGAGCTGCTGGACCGGATCCGCAACCCGCCCCCCGTCACCATCCACCTGGAAAAATCCCGCCGGCTGGAGGAGGAGGGCAACCTGGCCGGGGCCATTGCCGAGGCCAAAAAGGCCGCCGCCGCCAACAGCCACTCCTCGCGCCCCTTTCGGGAGCTGGGCCGGCTGTTTGCCAAAAAAGGGGAGATCGAAAAGGCCCAGGCCTGCTTCGAGCAGGCGATCCAGCGCAACCGGCTGGATGTCACCTCCTACCACGCCCTGGGCCAGATCGCCTTCCGCCGCAACAACACGGAAAAAGCGATCAGCTACTTTTCCCGGGCCATGGAGATCAGCCCCCGCCACTCCGACCGAGCCCTCCAGTTTGCCAAGCTGCTCTTTAAAAAGAAGCAGCTCCAGGAGGCGGAAAAGGTGCTCAAACTGGTCCTGCGGCACAAGGTCAACGACATCGACTTCAAGGAGGAGATGGGCGAGATGGCCCTGGAGGGGGGGCTCTACAACCTGGCGGCCAAGGCCTTCCGCGAGGCGATCAAGGGCGACGCCAACCGCCAGTACCTGAACAAGAAGCTCGGTGCCGCCCTGCTCAAGGCCGGCGAACACAGCGAGGGCGCCCGGATCCTGGAAGCGGCGGCGGCCCAGAGCCCCAAGGATGTCGAACTCCTGATCCAACTGGCCAAGGCCTACATGGAGATGGGAATGCCCCGGCGGGCCGACAACGTGGCCGCCAGGATATTCCGCATCGACCCCGGCAACCTGGAAGCCCGCAACATCATGGAAAAATGTGCTTAAACCAACCAGCCAGCAACCAGCAAACGAGACGGTGAGCCATGGCCCTGCCGGATGAGCACCATACTCTGCTGCTGGCCCTCCTGGCGGATAATTCCACGGGAAGCAGGTTGTTCGGTGAGCGCTGGCCGGAGCTGGCCCAGGCCCTGCGGCGGCTGCTGCGCCAGGACAGCCTGGGTGAACCGGAAGCGCGCGGCGAGATCCTGCTTTTCCGCTATCCC
The DNA here is from genome assembly GCF_044068625.1 of Desulfurivibrio modestus. NCBI lineage: Bacteria > Pseudomonadati > Thermodesulfobacteriota > Desulfobulbia > Desulfobulbales > Desulfobulbaceae > Desulfurivibrio > Desulfurivibrio modestus. Next base: position 3,312 of record NZ_JBIPKH010000030.1, on the reverse strand, counting down.
AACCCCGCCGCCGCCCTGAAATCGTGGTCGACCCGCCTGCTGGAGTTGAAAAAGCGCCTTAACTGGGAACCGCTCCTGGGCCCCATCCCCCTGCGCCTGATCCTGGACCTGGAAAACGATAACGGGGAAGATGTTCCGCCCCAACTAACCGATCCCACCGGGGGAAGCTGGCAGGAGCTGCAAGCGGAAACCATCCATCTCAGCCCCGCCCTGGGCCGGCGCTGGGCGGAGCTGGCCGACCCGCAAAAACTCGGGACTCCATCCCCCGTCGCCCTGGCCGGGGGCCTGACGGCCCTGATCCCGGCGGCCCCCAAGCCCCAGGCCCCGCCCCTCTTTCCCCATCGCCGCCTGCCGCTGGGCGGTAAGTTCAAACCCTGCTTCTACTGCGGCCAGACCACCCACCAGCCCGCCGACTGCCCGGGCAAGATGCTGACCATGCAAACCCAGGGACTGCCCACGGCGGGCTACCTCCCCCTGGAGCAGCTCGCTCAGCTCTTCCGAGAGGCCATGGAGGGGCAGGGGCAACTCAACCCCCTGTTGGTGACGGGAGTCGACCACTCCCAGTTGCGCAAAACCCCCCTGCTCCACACCTACGTGACCTATTTCGATCTCAACAAGGTCTTCCAGCCCCGTTTTCTGGCCGCCATCGCTTTTTCCACCCACAGCCAGTGGGAGGAGCTGGGGCGGCCGGAATCGATCAACGTGGAAAACAACAACCTGTTCTTAGGGCTGGACTGCCTGCGGGTCGGCCAGTACCACCGGGCCAACGAACTGTTCATCGCCGAGGGCCGCCGGCCCCGGGGCAAGGAGCTTTACGCCACCATCGGCCGCGCCTTCATCTCCCTGGAGCAGAACCGTCATCAGGATATGGAGTACTTCCTGGAAAGCGCCCTGAAGATGGCGATCAGCAACCGGGACCGGATCTACCTCTGCCTGCTGCTCACCCGCCACTACCGGCTGATGGAGGAACCATGGAAGGCCAGTCAGGCCCTGGACAACATCCTGACCTTCCAGCGGGATTGCCTGGAGGCGCTCTATCTGCAGGTGCAACTGGCGGTGGATCGAGGCCTGGTTCCCCAGGCCCTGGAGGGGATCCGCTCCCTGGTTGAAGAGGAGCGAACCTTCTTTATCCAGGCCCTGATGGACCCGGAGCTCACTCCCATTCAGGGGGAGGTCGAGGAGATTCTCCGGTCCCGCCTGCGCATCCAGGCCCAGGAAGCGGAGGAACGACTGGCCCAGGCCCGGGTCACTTGCGAGGAGATGGAGTTGTGGCTGGAAGAGAACGACCCGGGGCTGAAAACCCTGCGCGGCGACCTGGCGATCATCGAGGGGCAGGCGGGCCAGCAAAGCTACTTCGACCTGGTCGATGTCGCCGAGAAATCACGCTCCCTGGTGATCAACTGTCACCGGACCCAGGAGGCCCGGCTCGACGCCCTCCACGACCGGCTGACGGCAACCGGCCGGCGCCTGGAGGAGTTTCGCCGACTCTGGCGGGATTATCCCCACCGCCCCTTTTTCCCCTCCTTCGCCGCCACCCTGGCCAAGGTGGGAAAAGCGGTGGCCAAGGCCGCCGGCGAGGGGACGAAAAATATGCACGGCGCCCTTTACCGCGCCCTGATCAACTCCCTGGAGGAATGCGACCGGGATTTCGCCCTGCTGACCCGGATCGCCACCCAGATGGCCTGGCTTCGCACCCTGTTCCAGGCCGGCAAACAGTTCCTGCGCTCGCTGGTGGTGGCGGAGATCGCCCTGCTCAGCTTCACCCTCATCCTGCTGGTGGCCCTGATCATGCTGGCGGCGGACTCCCCCACCGCCTCGGGCCTGGCCCAGATGCTCCGGGATCCGGCCCTGCAGAAGCGGCTGCTGACCCTGGTCACCCTGGTGCTGGCGCCGATCTTTGCCCTGATCCACACCCTCTGGCGGACCCTGGAACAGCTCTAAGCTCAGCGGGAAGGCGGGTTCCCGGGCACCGGGGTCGCGGCGGAGATGGCCGGGGCCCGGGGAATGAAGAGTTCCCGCAACTGCCGATCCCGGACCAGGGTCTGCAGAAAGCCGGCCCCGGTCGCCAGGTGGGGGCTGAAGTAGGAGTTCTGCAACAGGGGGTTGAGGGGGGTGGCCAGCCCGGAGAAGGCCAGATAGAAGAGGACCATCAGCAGATAGGCCTTGGCCCCGCCGAAGGCCCCGCCCAGCACCCGGTCGAACCAGGGACTGAGGGAGAGATTGACCACCCGCCGCAAAACCGGAATCAGCAGGCGGACCCCGATATAGACGGCCAGCAGCAGCAGCAGGTAGGCCAGGATAAAGGAGAGCCGGGGCGAGGCGATGGGGGGAGAGAGCAGGGCGTGGAACTGGCCGGCATAGGTCCCGGTCACGGCAAAAGCCGCCAGCAGGGCGGTCACCAGGGCCAACTGGCGGATCAGCCCCACCCAGGTTCCCCAGGCGAGAAAAAAGATCATTATGGCAATAAGAGCGGTATCCAGGACAGTCATCATCGGCATGATCGCCAGCGTTAGGGTTGACGGAAGGTTGCCCGCAGCAAAGCTTTTTCCGGGGAAAAGCGCAACCATTTTCCCCGCCAGCCGCCCAGGGAGAGAACCAGCCCCATGAACATAGCCAATTTCCTTGCCACCGTGCCCCTCTTCAAGGGGTTGAGCCCGGAGCAGTACGATGAACTGGCGATGATCGCCACCGACCAGGAGTATGCCCGGGGCAGCACCATTTTTGCCGAAGGCGATCCCGGCGACGGTTTTTTCCTGGTGGTCAGCGGCCTGGTAAAGATATACAAACTCTCCCCGGAGGGCAAGGAGCAGATTCTGCACATCTTCGGCAGCGGCGAACCCTTCGCCGAAGCGGCGGTCTTCATCGGCTCCCCCTACCCGGCCCACGCCATGGCCCTGGAAAAGAGCCGGGTTCTCTTCCTGCCCCGCCGGGCCTTCATCGCGCTGATCAACCGCAACCCGGAACTGGCCCTCAACATGCTGGCCGCCCTCTCCCGGCGGCTGAAAAGGTTTGCCCAACTGATCGAGGAGTTGTCCCTGAAGGAGGTCCCCGGTCGGCTGGCCGCCCATCTGCTCTACCTCAGCCGCCAACAAGCGGATCAGGACCAGGTGCTGCTGCCGGTGAGCAAGAATCAACTGGCCGGGCTGCTCGGCACCATCCCCGAAACCCTCTCCCGCATCTTGAGCAAGCTGGCCAAGGCGGAGATGATCGCCATCGACGGACCCCGGATCACCATCCTCGACCGGGAAGCCCTGGCGGAACTGGCCGCCGGGGAAGCCAAGCTTTAGCCTGGCCACCCCGGCGGGACCGGGA